>JBEDEK010000030.1:0-5086 GCA_041175745.1 Bacillota bacterium
AATTTTTGGTAAAAATACCAGGAGGTCTTGTATATGGCAATTAAAGTTGCAATTAATGGATTTGGTCGAATTGGCCGCTTATCGTTCCGTAGAATCGTTGAAGTCGGTGGCATTGATGTTGTTGCTATCAATGACTTAACGGATGCAAAAACCTTAACGTATTTATTGAAGTATGACACCACCCATGGTCGTTTTGCAGGTGGCACTTTAGAAACTTCAGCAGATGGTAAAGCCATTATCTTTAATGGTCGCCCCATTCCCGTGCTGGGCCAAGCGGATCCTAATTTAATTAACTGGTCACAATATGGTGCAGATTTAGTGTTAGAATGCACTGGTCGTTTTAAAGGAAAAGAAGACGCCAAAGTGCACATCACTGCTGGTAAAGCCAAGGGTGTGGTCATTTCTGCTCCTGCCGATGAAAATACCCCAACATACGTGTTTGGTGTTAACGAAAATAAATTAACCAAAGACATGGATGTGATTTCTGGTGCAAGCTGCACAACCAACTGCTTAGCACCTTTAGTCAAAGTCTTAAATGATGCTTATGGTATTGACACTGGTTTTATGACAACCGTCCATGCTTACACCAATGATCAAACCACATTAGATTTAGTGAAAAAAGGTGATAATCGCCGTGGTCGCGCTGCTGCTGCAAATATCGTTCCTTCTTCTACCGGCGCGGCAAAAGCTTTACACTTAGTCATTCCTGAAGTTAAAGGCCGTTTAAATGGTGGAGCCTTACGCGTCCCAGTCATTGATGGTTCGCTCGTTGACTTAACCGTTACCTTAAAGAAAGCAGTTAAGGATGAAGCTGAAGTCAATCAATTATTTAAGGCTGCGGCGAATGGCAAATTAAAAAATGTTTTAGATTATACCGAAGATGAAATTGTCAGTTCCGATATTATTGGTTCCACTGCAGGTTCAATCTTCGACGCGACCCAAACTAAATTACTTGTCAATGCTGAAGGTAAACAATTATTAAAGATTGTCTCTTGGTATGACAATGAATATTCTTATACTTCACAATACATTCGCTTAGTGAAGCAATTTGCAACCGTGCTTGGCTTGAAGTAAAAAAACCAATACAAAACACTCACGGTTCACGTGAGTGTTTTTTTTACCAAAGGAGAAAAAATGAAAAATCTAGCAACTTTAACGAATTTAAAAGGTAAAAAAGTTATCGTCAGAGTCGACTTTAATGTTCCTTTAAAAGAAGGTAAAATTCGCGATGATAATAGAATTGTCGCTGCGTTACCAACCTTGCAATTCTTAATCAGCAAAGGCGCACGATTAATTTTGCTTTCACATTTGGGAAAAATCTCTCATAAAGAACCGGCAAAAATAGAAGATGAAAAGAAAAAGAATAATCTTCAGGTGGTTGCAGTTCGTTTAGGAGAATTGTTGAAACAAACTGTTGTATTTTCACATGAAACTAAAGGCCAAGGTTTAAAAAATCTTGTAAACACCCTCAAAGATGGACAAGTTTTACTTGTTCAAAATACACGTTTTGAAGTGGGTGAAGAAAAAAATGATACTGCCTTATCGCAAGCATGGGCTGAATTAGCAGATGTGTTTGTAATGGATGCATTTGGAAGTGCTCACCGTGCTCACGCTTCCACCTTTGGTATTCCTGAATTATTAAAGAAACAAGGAAAGCCTGTTGCCATTGGTTACCTCGTAGAAAAAGAAGTAAAATCTCTTGCAAAAGTTGTCCAAGTCAATCCAAGTGACCGCCCTTATATTGCGATCATGGGTGGATTTAAAGTTTCCGATAAAATCAAAGTGATTGATGAACTTCTAGCAAAATGTGACTACGTGCTCATTGGCGGGGCGATGACTTATACTTTCTTAAAAGCACAAGGCAAATCGATTGGGACTTCACCTTTTGAAGCCGATCAACTTGATTACGCACGGAGCGTGATTGCAAAAGCCAAAGGCAAATTAATTTTTGCTGATGATTATGTTGTTAGTGATGCCTTTGATAATCCAACAAAAATTGAAACCCATGAAGGAGAAATTCGTGGGGCAATGATGGGAATGGATATTGGTCCAAAAACCATTGCTAAATTTACTAAAATTATTCTTCAAGCTAAGACAATTTTCTGGAATGGTCCGATGGGTGTTTTTGAAAAACCTCAATTCACCAAAGGTACTGAATCCGTATGCCAAGCTGTTCGAACCTTAGGTAAAAAAGCATTTACCGTCTGTGGTGGTGGCGATTCTGCTGCAGCTGTTGCCCAATTTGGTTACATGAATGACTTCTCACATGTTTCCACCGGTGGTGGTGCATCTTTAGAAATGATTGAAAATGCTGGACACCTTCCTGGCATCGATGTCATCTTAGGTTAATCGCATGCGAAAAAAATTATTACTTGGCAATTGGAAGATGAATCTCACGATTGCAGAGGCTACTAAATTTGCAGAAGCTTCAATTCCTTTAGTAGAAAAAGCTAAAGCTGCAAATGTATTATTAGGTGTTGCACCAACCTTTTTATCTTTAGCGACTGTCAAACAACATAATCCTGGTTTGATTGTCAGTGCTCAAAATATTCATTTTGAAAATAACGGTGCTTTTACTGGTGAAATTAGTGTACCCATGCTTAAGGAAATCGGAATTCATTGGACTTTAGTTGGCCATTCTGAACGTCGCAGTTATTTTGGAGAAACGAATTTAATTTGTAATAAGAAGATGCTCAAGGCTTTAAACGAAGGCATGACTGTTGTCTATTGTGTTGGTGAATCCAGTGATGATTATGACCATGGTAGAACCAAAGCTGTCATTCGTGATCAATTACTAGTTGGATTAGCAGGGATGACTGCAGAACATCTTCAACATGTTGTAATCGCCTATGAACCAGTTTGGAGTATCGGCACTGGAAAAAACGCGAGTAAAGAACACGCGCAAGATATCGCAAATTATATCCGTGAGCGTTTAGAAGAAATGTTTAATCCAGAAACCTCACAAAAAACTTTGATTCTCTATGGTGGCAGTGTCAAACCTAATAATATTAAAGACTATTTATCTCAACCAGATGTCGATGGCGCACTCGTGGGTGGGGCATCGTTGAATGTCACGTCTTTTGAAGAACTTCTCACCAACATTCTGCTTTAAATAATTGTAATAATCATTTCCCTTTATTTTTCAATCGAATTTGTTATTGTTTTATTAATCTTATTATAAGGAGGATTTTTCAATGGAACGTCCATATCAAGCGTATGCTACATCGAGTACAACCTCACCATTGGTGAAAGTTTTTACATGGATGGCAGTGGCGCTAGCAGTCACGGCAGCCATGGCACTAGCAGTTTTTTTTGGTATCAATGTTGGTTTAATCTCTGAATCATTGTACGGTGGGTTGATGGTGGGTAGTATCATCACCTTAACCATCAGTTATATTTGGTTTTTATTTGGTGGCATTAGGCGTGGCGTGGGTAATCCAACGATCCCTTTCTTTTTATATGCAGGAAGTATGGGCGTGGTTTTATCGACACTACCATTCCTATATTCGGTTGAAATGATTGGCACAGCTTTTGGTATTTCCGCCTTTGTCTTTGGGGCGTTTGCCGCTTACGGGGCGACCACAAAAACCAGTTTATTAGGATTAGGACAATTCGCATTCGTCGCGATGTTAGGATTAATTGTCCTCAGCATTGTGAATATATTTATTGGTAGCGTCTCGATGGATTGGTTTATTTCATTTGGAATCTTTGGTGTGGTGTTATTGATCGTTGCCTATCAGGTTTGGTTTGTAAAACAAATTGCGGCTTCTGGCGACATCACCACTGGTGAAGCGATGTATCTTGCATTTAGTCTGTATATTTCATTCATCAATATTTTCTTGAGAATTCTTCGATTCCTTGCTGCGTCACGTAGTGGCGGTCGTCGGTAATCATCTCAATTTAAAAGCATTAACATCACCAAACATGGTGATGTTTTTCTTTGAATTCATTTATAATTAAACTAATGAAAGTGTGTAAGTCATGAAACAAACAAAATGGATTCAAACCCATGAAGTTTTAGCGTTGGTACAATCGCAAATGAAGATCGTCGTTGGGATGGTGGCTTGTGAACCCCAACTATTTTTAAGTCAATTACACACGATTGCACCACGACTTAAAGATGTGACAGTTTTAAATTGTTTGCCTTTGCAGGCCCATCCTTTTCTTTCTGATGCTCAATACGCTTCCACTTTTACCATTCATAGTTTATTTTTATCAAAACCTTTAAGACAATCGTATGATCATGGAAATATTCGTTATATCCCAAATCATTTGCATCAAGCCGGTGTTAAATGGTTATCAACGCATCAACCTGATATATTTATTGGGGCTGCAAGTATGCCAAACGCTGAAGGAAAAATTTCTTTATCACTTTCTAATGTGTATGAAAAAAGAATGTTGAAAGCAGCGAAAATTGTTGTTTTAGAAGTCAATCCAAATTATCCATTTACTCATGGTGATTGCATTGTTGAAATGAATGAGGTTGATTATTTAGTGAAAACGCAATATCCCGCTTTGGAATTAAAAGACGAACCGATCAGCGAAAAAGACCGAGCAATCGGCGGCTTTATAGAACCTCTCATACCCAATGGTGCGTGTTTACAACTTGGTATCGGTGGCATACCAAATGCTGTCGCTCACGTATTGAAAAATAAAAAAGATTTGGGTGTTCATACGGAAATGTTAACCAACGGCATGCTTGAACTTTATCAAGCTGGCGCGATTACCAATCTTGAAAAACATCTTCACAAAGGCAAAATGGTTTGTACATTTATTGCCGGAAATAAAGCTCTTTATGATTTTGTTCATCAAAATCCTAACATCATGATGATGGATGCACATTATGTTAATAATCCTGATATCATCAAACAAAATCCTAATCAAATATCAATTAATTCCACAATCGAAGTCGACTTAACTGGTCAATGTTGTTCAGAAAGTATTGGGCCCAAGCCGTTTTCTGGAACAGGTGGACAATCTGATACTGCGACTGGTGCTGTGAAATCTGAGGGTGGTAAATCGTTTATTACCCTCCATTCAACAACAATGATTAAAGACGCGATATCTGGTCAAATGCAAGAAATTA
>JBEDEK010000031.1:0-3043 GCA_041175745.1 Bacillota bacterium
TCTTTACATGCATCAAAAACAGATTTTTGTGTCTTCCAGCCTAATTCTTTGCTAGCTTTTGATGCATCGGCATAGCAGATGGCAATATCTCCTGGTCGACGGGCAACAACTTGATATGGAATGTTAACGTGATTGGCTTGTTCAAACGCTCGAACCATTTCCAAGACGGATGTACCCTTGCCAGTACCGAGGTTATATACTTGATACCCTGGGTTGGATTTTAATTTCTTGAGTGCAGCTAAATGACCGAGGGCTAGATCGACGACGTGAATGTAATCACGAACCCCTGTACCATCCACAGTCTGATAGTCATTGCCATAAACACTTAAAAATGGCCGTTTGCCAATGGCGACTTGAGTAATATAAGGCATCAAATTATTAGGAATGCCTTGCGGATCTTCACCAATGAGCCCTGATGCATGCGCACCAATGGGATTAAAATAACGCAGCATAATTGCCTGGAGTTTGGGATTAGCTTTCACCACATCTTCAATAATCATTTCATTCATTAATTTAGTGGAGCCATAAGGATTGGTGGTACCACCTATTGGATCGGATTCCTTAATTGGCATCTTTTGAGGATTACCATAGACGGTTGCCGAGGAAGAAAAAACCAATTGATAAACTTGATGGGCGAGCATGACCTTTAATAAAACTAAAGTCGAGTTTAAATTATTGTGGTAGTAATCCAATGGCTTTGCTACCGATTCCCCAACAGCTTTATATCCAGCAAAGTGAATCACAGCATGAATTTGATGTTTAGAAAAGATTTGATTTAGTTTTGTTTCGTTTAAAACATCCATTTCATAAAAAATAGGTGTTTGGCCGGTGATGACTTTGATGCGCTTGAGTACTTCTGGTTTAGCATTGTAAAAATTATCAACAATGATTACATCTTCTTTTTGTTGAAGGAGTTCAACAACGGTATGGCTACCAATATACCCGGCGCCACCTGTGACTAAAATTGCCATAATTTAATTATAGTTTATTTTGCGTAGACAAATTGATAAAAGGTTTCCACTTCTTCTCTAGTAAAAAATTTGGCAAGAAAAAAGTAATCACCCATGGCTATAGAAATCGGGTATGGATAAGAATTTTCAAAGACGATTGAGGTCGCAAATTTTTCTCGGATTGCTTGTAAATCCTAGCGGTATTGGTGATGGTTTTTCCTTGAAGCATTGGCACAAAAATAAGTCGGATGTTGTTCGCTTTTCTTCCAGGTGTCAGTCGCCATCACTTCGGTGTAGATTTGGTAGGCATTGACACTATTAGCATAATTAATCATTTCCATGGTGAACCCACCCGGTGGTCGTAGATTGGCTTCCAAGGCGACAAAGGTCCCTGCCTTACCTAAATGCGGGTAATCTTTCGTTAATCGAAAAAATTCAAAATGGAAAAAGCGTTGGTTGAGTCCAAACGCTTTTACAGATGCAATCCCTTTATCGATTAACTCTTGCGGTAACGTTTTCAAGGTTAGATAATAGGTTTCAGCGTCTTCATTGACAATCGAAGCAATATTGATCGGGAATTGATGCCCCGTGTAAAAGACTACATTTGCTTTGGCATCACTCATCCCATCAAAAGAGAAAATTTCACCTTCAATGAATTCTTCAAGAATAAAAACCTGATCTGGTTTTCTTGCAAAAAAATCTGTGAGTTGTTGTTCATTGGTTAATTTATAAGATACTTGGGAACCAACGCCAATATCAGGTTTGACAAATAAAGGATAACCTACATCTTTGGCAAACATGATCGCGGACGTTAAGGTTGTTAATAATTGATAGCGGGCAACAGGCACCCCCGCTTTTCGATAGAACTGTTTCATGCCTGATTTCGATTGATACACTTGTAGTTGGGCAGGTCTTAATCCATTAGGTATGTCAAAGTCTTGACGTAGTTGGGCATCGTAACGTAGCCAATGTTCAATATTCGATTCAACGAAATCAATAGGACCAAAGCGATCAATGAAATATTGAATTGCAGGTTTTAAATTTGGATAGTGATTCATATCATGGACAAAATAATAAGCATCCATATTCGCTAGGAGTGGTTGAGGTAAATAAGCCTCTTGAACATCGCCGACGACAAGAACGCGAAATCCTTGTTTCTTTAAACCAATAGCGAATTGATAAAAGGTATATGGGAAAATAGGAGCAATTAAGACAAAATTTTTCATATCGTTAAGATTAATCTACCAAAATTAAGCAGGAACAACAAGGATGTAAGGATCTTTAAGGTTGATAATGCCACGCTTAACTTCAATCGAATGTTGAGAAATTAAATCTAAATATGAACCTTCCTTTAGCGACGTATAAACAGAGCGTGTATCCTTGGTTAAATTAAAATATCCAACCAATTGGCCTTTGGGATAACTTAACGTTGCTTCGATAAGATTGGATTGTAGGGGGTGCTCATTGATAATAAATTTTCTTGCATCCCAAAAATAAGTCATCTTTTTAATTGCGATTAATCTTGCCATGAAAGTATAAAAGGATTGATCTTTGATCTGGAGATTAATTGGGTCTTTTTCGAATAAATCCGGAAGTTTGGTTGCGAGTGTTTCTTGCCCGGCATAGATAAAACCAATCCCAGGCTGGAAAAAAGACCAGGCAGTTAAATTCTTTAATGTCGTGATATTCGCTACGGTTTGATGAATGCGACTAACATCGTGGTTTTCCAAAAAATGAGCTTTCACATAATCTTCCGGATAGATATAACTTTGAGCTTGTACCATTCTTAAATACGTGGACAATTCACCTTTACCTGTTAAATAATGCATTAAAAATTCATGGACATCGTAATCGTAAAGCATATCAAACACTTGAAACATTTCTGCATCACTATGCGCGGCATATCCTTCGCCTCTTAGATACTGAATAAAATGCGGATGGACAGATTCTGACAACCATAAGGTTGATGGATTTAAAGTGGCAATCTTTTGTTTGGCAGTTTGCCAAAATTCTAATGGTAACAAAGGCGCAACGTCACAACGATATCCGTCCAATCCAAATTGTGTCCAGTAGACTAGGACATCGATTAATGC
>JBEDEK010000032.1:0-2831 GCA_041175745.1 Bacillota bacterium
GATTTAGCAAGGATCAAAATAAAGAAAATTACTAGAAAATTAATTAAGAAACCTACTAAAGAGAGATAAATAATTGGAATTGAAAAAGTACCAAAAGAAACAACTTCGGTTATCGAAAGGAATGCTTCAAATCGAAAAATAAAAGCAAGAAAACCATAAAAAACCTGAGCAATTTGCGATAAAAGAAAATGCATCACTAAGATAGAAGCGGCATTTGCAATATCCATCCCCTGTCTACTAAATGCATAAGCTTGGGCAAATTGCCCTCCACTTGATGAAGGTGTAATATGTGAAAAAAAAGCGCCAATAAAGAAGTTGCTGAGTGCTCTTTTAATGCTATACCGAGTCGTGTAAAGCCGCGCCAATATAAAAAGAATAATAGCCTCAAAAAAGATATTGGTTGCCATCACCAAGAATATTAAGGCAATCACCCAAAGATTCGCTTGTGAAAAAGCTTGGATAACGGCATCAAGATTTCCATCCGTCAATAGGGTAAATGCAGTAAAACCTATTGCAACAAAAAAAATGATAAAAAGATTAATTTCATACTTCTTTCTCGAGGAAGGTTTATTGGAATTGGTTTCTGTTTGAGGTGAGGTTACATTCATATCTTCAATAATGCTTTTAAGAACATTGTAATTATAACACAATCGATTAACTTAATTCTTTTGTAATTTTAATGGTTTTATCGCTATCATAGGCACTTTTTCACATAAAAAACTTGAAAGTTGTATAATGATTTAGGTCATCAAACATGAAGTATCTCCGTCTGTTATATCGCTTTACAAAAGGGTATCGAAAAAGATATTTATTATCATTTGTTATCTTATTTTTTGCCTTAACATTTTTACTATTGGCTAACTTTACCACCAAAATTTTAGTAGATACACTTCAAGGACTTTCTCCTTCAGGTCCAATTGATACATTTTTAACTAGTTTATTAGGTGGTCAAGTTTTTCTTTCACAAAATCTTTGGTTACTTTCAGTCTTTATCATTTTTTTAGGTCTATCAAGATCATTGATGTTTTTTTCTCGCTTACTTATACGTGGATTGATGGATGTAAATTTAGGTAGAGAAATTCAGCTGGACCTCTTTTATCATATCGAACGACTTCCTTATGCTTATATCAAGAAAAATAAAAGTGGTGACTTAATTCAGACTTGCACTCGGGATTTGGATATCGTCAAAAATTTCTTAGTAAGACAAGTAAATTCAATTGTATATACGATCTTCCTAACAACGATTGCCTTCTCCATTCTTCTCACTGTTTCATGGCAAATTGCCTTGTCCAGCACAATTGTTTTACCATTTATGTTTCTTTATGCATTTGCTTTGATTAAAAGGGTGAGGAAGTTATTTAAAGTAACAGAGGATAGTGATGGATTGGTCTCTGCCAAGATTGAGGAAACCTTGTCGGGAATTCGTCTCGTTAAAGCTTTTAATAATGAAACCTATGAGATTAAAGACTTTAAAGAACATTTAAATGACTACCGTAAGAAATTTATAAAATGGCGATTAACCAGCTCATTCTTCTTTTCGTCCACAGATATCTTAGTCTTTGGACAAATTGCATTAACGTCCGCCTTTGGGGTTTTCCTTGTCGTCGGAGGTGACATTTCCCTAGGCACGTTTGTTGTTGCACTACAATTTGTTGGGCAAGTGGTTTGGCCAGTGCGTGATGTGGCAATGACGTTATCTAATCTTGCTCAAGCGATGGCCTCCATTGATCGTCTCAATACCATTCTCAATCAACCACTTGAAGATATCGAATCAGGTGAACGACCCATATTTAAAGGTGGCATTGAATTTAAAAACATGTCATTTAACTATGATGATAGTGACGAAGTGGTGATAAAGAATTTCTCATTAGTCATTCAACCAGGAGAAACCGTTGCCATTATGGGTAAAACTGGATCTGGAAAATCAACAATCTCTCACTTACTCACACGCTTATATGATTACACTTCTGGATCGATTCAAATTGACGGACACGAATTAAAAACAATTGCCAAGGAACATATTCGTCGGCAAATTGCGACCGTGCTACAAGAACCTTTCTTATTTTCTAAAACGATTATCAATAATCTTAAAATCGCGAATAGCAATGCAACTGCCGAAGATATTCAAAAGGCAGCTCAAATCGCAGATATTCATAAATCTATCATTAATTTTAAAGATGGTTATGAAACCCGTGTAGGTGAAAAAGGGGTAACACTTTCCGGTGGTCAAAAACAACGCCTTGTCATCGCAAGAACGATTATTTCTAAAGCACCTATATTAGTCTTTGATGATTCATTATCTGCGGTGGATACTGAAACTGACATGAACATTCGGGCTGCATTAAAGAAAAGACAAGAACAATCCACAACGTTAATCATCACCCATCGTGTCGCTACCGCTAAGGACGCTGACAAGATTATCGTTTTAGAAAAAGGGAAGATCGCTGAAGTCGGTAAACATGAAGAACTCATCAAAAAAGATGGGTTGTATAAACGTATTTTTGAAATTCAAACAAGGATGGTATAAAGATGGCGAGTTTTTCATTCGAAGAAGAAGCGTTATCTAAGAAATTAAATTTTTCCAGTTGGGGAAAAATCGCAAAATATGCACTGAAGCGTTATGTGCTTTTATTTATCATGCTTTTCTTAATGCTACTCATTACATTTCATGATGGAAGCTTTATCCCCTTACTAAACCGAGGCATCATTCGAGCTTTAACAACGATAGAAAATCAAGGTCTGATTGGAAGTAACCTATTAAATGATTTGCAAATTGATGTTACCCTCATTTTTGGTATCGAATTTTCAATCAATTATATTGAATATATAAC
>JBEDEK010000033.1:0-8821 GCA_041175745.1 Bacillota bacterium
ATCAACTTCCTCTTCTTTTTCTTGAGGCTCTGCAGCATCAACTTTTTCTTCTGGAATGATTTCTTTCACGACTGGAGTTGGTTCAACGACCTTGATGACGGCTTCTTCAGGGGTAGGTTCAATCACCTTGATGACTGGAGCAGGTTTAGCCTGGGCAACCACCAATGGGGTTGGCTGTAGTTGCTTTTCAACCCGAACATTAGCTTTTTGAACAAGCGCTTTATTTAATTGTTGAGGACGAGGTAAATAAACAAAAAATACGAAACCACCGATAAACCAAACGATAATCAAAATAATTTTGATGATAAGCATCTTTAAGCTTCCTTTTTCTTAGATTTTAAATAGGCCAATAGGATGATGATAAAACCACTCGCGAGATGGAAAGGTAAGATCGACCAGAACGACATCGATGGTGACATTAATTGCCGTAAAGCTTCTTCATCTTCAATTAGGCGATTTAAGGTTGCTTCATCAATTAAGGCTTGTTGAGCTTCCGATAACGCTTCATAAGCGGCTCGAGCAGCCACAATTGCAGCCTCATCTTCCAAGACTACATTTTCAGCATTGGGTAGTGCTTCAATGAGTTCGGTCACATCCATCGCCACCACAAGATTGGCATAATGTGCTTCTTGCGATTCCAAGCTTGGTAAGTTTGTGACCAAGGCTTGTTGAAAACTTGATAAGTTTTCATAGGCCTCTCTAATTTCATCCAATAATGCTTTGTCATTCATGCTCACTGGTTCAGGTAGAGCATCAATGAGTGCTTGAACGTCGGCAATTTCTTGGAATTTCATTGCTAAGGTTGTTTCGGCTTCAATTAAATCATTGAGGTTTGTGATCCATGTTTTTTGCTCAGAGGTTAATGTTTCATAAGCGTCTCGAACCGAGGTTATATCTAATTCATCATCGACATCGATATCAGACGGTAATTCTAAAATAAGGTCAATCACAGCATCAATTTCATCTTTAAGTAATTGTAAATCCGCTTCTGCCTCGACAAGATTAAGAAAGTTATCCACATATTCTTTTTCTTCCGTTGTTAAGGCTTCATAGGCTTCACGTACTGCTACGATGGCGGTTTCATCTTGAAGTCTGATTGGATCTTGGAACCCTTCAATCAAGGCAATGACTGCATTGATGTTTGCTTTGATGATCAAAAGTTGAGTTTCTGCGTCAATTAGTTTGGATGCATTGTTAATCAGGGCTTGTTGTTCTAAGGTTAACGCATCAAATAAATCGCGGGCTTCAACAATGTCAGCATCATCTGCCAATTGAATTTCGTTAGGTAACGCTGCAATCGAGCTGATCACAGCATTGATTTCATTCACTAATGTTTGATAGTCAGCTTCTCCACTTGTTAATAAAGCAGCATTCGTCACAAAGGTTTTTTGTTCTGCATTCAAATTATCAAAAGCCTCACGAGCAGCGCCAAGGGCAGATTCATCTACGAGGCGAATCGGTTGATTCAATCCTGCAATCAGGTCAATCACAGCGTCAACTTCCGATTGCAATGTCGCTAGTTCAGATTCTGCATTGGTCAAGATGGCGAGGTTGGTAATTAAATTCTTTTGCTCTGAAGTGAGAGCGGTATAGGCCGTACGGATGTCGGCAATGTCAATAGCTTCACTCATCAAGGTTGGTACGGATAATCCTTGAATATCGAGAATGAGTTGATCAACTTCATTTTGGCGAGCAAGTAAAGCCGCTTCGGCGTCGATGAGTGAATGAAGATTTTCTACTTCTGCTTTTTGAAGGTTAGATAAGGCTTGATAGGCAGTTCTGGCGTCTTCGATTGCCTGACGTTGGCTAATGGTAATCGGTGAAGTTAAAGCATCAATCATCGCTTCCACGTCTGCAATTTCTTGAATTAATGTTGCAAGGATTGCCTCTGAAGAAGTTAAGATATTAACGTTTGTTATCATGGCTTGTTGCGTTGGAGTTAAGGCATCAAACTGATCACGAATGGAAAGAACGAGATCTAAATCTGCAAGCGTCGTTGGTTGACTGATTTGATTGATTAAACCCATTAAGTCATCAGTTAAAGCATTACTATACAACACACCATAAGTGGAAAATTTGTCTGTGCTAAAGGTTAACGTGTGCGATGCTGGATCATAATCAGTGGATAAAAGTTCAGCTTCTGATTCGTGAACTCGAACGACTTGATAGGTTGCAAATTGGCGATAAAGCGTTGGAATATTGACAGTGATGTCAATTGCTTCTTCAATCTCTGGTAAGGATTCTTCAGTTAGCACCCCATTATTTTGGTACGTGACTTTAATGGATAAATCTAAGACAAACATATCGGTCAATGAATATCGACTTTGTGTTGTTAATAAGTTATCAATATCATCGATGTCTGGTTGTGGGACTTCAACGATCGGTAGTAATTCAACAACCAATTGCATCGCCACATCACGATTAGGATAAAGGGTTGAGACATTAATGTTATCCAATCCAACGATATCGACGATGAGTTCGCTATCGGTAGCTTGATTATCAACTGCAAAGACTGCAACGATTCGTTGGGCACTGGTAATGATTAAGCTTGCTAAATTCAAAATGGTAGAGGTTCCTTCAAATACCCAACCCGTAAAGGTAAATCCTAAGCGAACAGGGTTAGCAGGAATCACTTGGAGTCCAGTTCCAGATTTGACGACTTCGGTAAATATTTGATTGAAAACAACATAATAGACAACATATCGTGGCGTCTTTAAATCTAAGATAACTGCTTCGGCGAGCATCAAGGTATTAGCATTGGTGACTTTCGCTTGTTCATCTTGGCTAAGTCCATCAAAGGCAAGCCGGGCTGTGGTGACAGCCGCATCATCTGCTAAGGTGATTGGACTACTTAATGCTTGAATGGTTTGAATCACGTTTTGAATGCGATTTAGGATTGTAGCTAATGCTGCTTCGGCATCAAGAATTTTTTGCTCATTCACGACTAAATCTTCTTGAGCATCGTTTAAAGCATTGAACGCTACTCTGGCTTCTTCAATTACTAATTGGTTGGCAATGGTGATGGTGAGAGGTAAAGCATCAATCAAGGTTTCAACAGCATCAACTTCTCCGAGTAATGAGGCAATCAAGGCTTCAGCAGTTTCAAGTTTTGGATAATTGGTTACAAGTCCTTGTTGAGTTGAAGTTAATGCGTTATAGGCTTGACGGGCTAAGGTGACATCTGTTTGATTGCCAAGTGTGACAGGTTCAGGTAAAGCGGCAATGGTATCGGTTACCGCTTTTGCAGCTTGCAAATCTAAGTAACGATTTTCTGCTGCAATCAAAATGTTAACGTTATCAACTTCAACTTGATTGGCAGTAGATAAAGCATTATAGGCTGCGCGAGCTGCAGTTAGATCATCGCCTGCCGCTAAGGTCATCGGATTAGGTAAGGCGGCAATGAGCGCTTTTACATCTTGAATTTGCTTTAATCGCGCAAGTTCAATTTCAGCATTTAAATACACCGCTTCGTTGGAGATCAACGCTTGTTGGTCTAGGGTTAATGCATTGTATTGACTACGGATTGACAGGATGGCATTTTCATTTGCTAAGGTGATAGGGACTGGTAATGCGGCAATGGCAGCAATAATGGTTTGCACAGCTTTTAAATTAGCTAGGGTGGTTTCTGCAGCAATTAAAATATTGGCATTGGTGACTTGGGCTTGCTCACTTAAAGTTAATACATCAAAGGCAGTTCTAGCTGCGACGATACTTGCTTCATCACTCAGGGATATAGGTGATGGTAAGGCATTGATTAAATCGATGACTTCAATGATTTCAGCAAATCCAGCAATCACTTCTTCATCCGCTAATAAGTCAGCATAATTGGTGACAGTTGATTGTTGAGCAGTAGTTAAATTATTGTATGCCGTCCGAGCAGCAGCAACAGCAGCCGCATCATTTTGAGTGATTGGATTAGGAAGATTATTGATAAGGTCAATAACATCCTTTACATTGTCAAATAAATTAAAACGGTAGACGTTAGAGGCGAATATTCCTGCATTATAAACACCCCACTCAGATGGCTTAAATGATGTCGCAGACGTACCAGTCGTTGTACCTCTTGTGTAGGTTAATGATGAAACTTGAGGATTTATCACATCCGGTCTTCTCACCAATGTTGATAAATAATTGGTTGCGCCTAGTTTTGTTGCAGAGAGTGTGTAATTAGGATCGATAAATCCATACCTCAGATTAGAACCATACTCCGTCCAACCGGTTCCAGAAACTGGATTGAAACCCACCATGCCGAACACATCAATGATAGTTCCATTACTTGAATTTTTCCTTAATACATAAGCATCGTTTGCCCCTTGAGCATTTTGGAAACCAACACCATTTGGAAGGAGTAATTTTAAAGGAAATGATGCAACATAGGCTCGTTCTTCTGTAGTATAGGGTCCGGTGGAACTATCTTTTGCGAGTAAAAATGCTTGACCATTCGGTAAGTTGATATTCGGAAGTTGGTGGGTACCTGTGGGCGTGCCATTTCCATTATGATATGCACTGACGTAATAAGTATTTAAATTAACGGTTGCACCCGTTCCGTTGAAAAGTTCTAACATATTATCCGATGAAGCATTGTGTGAGACACTTCGGATAAAAAGATCACTAGAAAAAGCTTCGGTTTTTACTTGATCCCTTTGTCCTATTAATGAAATAGAAACCGCTAGAAACACAAGAATATTTTTCAATATTTTTCTGTTTAAATTTACCATGTTATTCCCCTTTTATTTTGTTATTTTAACAAGTTAAATGGTTGGTAAAATTCAATAAAATTTTAAAACGCTAATATCTACTAATTAAGCAATATAGTTATAGTTTATTTTTACAATAAAAAGTAATCATGATTTTAAAAAAGAAAAAAAGGCGTAATGCCTTTTTATAAACATTGGTTGCGGGGGAAGGATTTGAACCTTCGACCTCCGGGTTATGAGCCCGACGAGCTACCAGGCTGCTCTACCCCGCGATATGGGCGCTTTAGCGCTTGATTAGATTAACAAATTTAGAAGGTGATTACAAGTAGATTAACCTTGATTTTAGTTTTGGAGCAAGCGACGGGAATCGAACCCGCGGCACGACCTTGGGAAGGTCGGGTATTACCATTATACGACGCTTGCATCGATATCATTTTATATGATTTAAATGGCAAAATCCAAATATTTGGGCCGAATATTTTCTATGGAAAAATGTCAGTTTATGATACGATAGAAAAGTAAAAAAAGGAGTCAATTCATGAGCAAATCGTTAACATTATTATTATCAAGTTTAGCCTTAGCAACTGGCGTTGCTTCGTTAACAGTAAGTTTGATTTTTCCTGGTCCTCAAGGTTCGAATGGTAGCGCTGGTCCTCAAGGTCCAAGTGGTGAACCAGGTTCACATGGTAGCGATGGCGCTAATCCTGTCATTGGAGTCAACGGTAACTGGTGGGTGGATGGGGTTGATACCGGTGTTCAAGCGATTGGCATGAATGCTAATGAATTCCAATTACCTCAAGTCAATCCTCAATTGACGCAAGCTGAACTTATGCTCTCACAACCAGCAAACTATCCCGATTTATCCTCACCAATTTTACAACAAACTTATATTCAAGATCTCGTCAATACGCAAGGATATATTCCGATTAGCACAGTAGAAGCATTGATGGGTATCAATGATGTCGATGGTAAATACGTTCTGACGACAGATATTTCTTTTGTTAACGTTGGCGCTTGGTCACCTATCAATATCTTGAATGAGAATAACCAAGTTCTCGCTTTTGAAGGGGTATTGGATGGTGCTGGTTACAAAATTTCTAATCTTACGTACGCTAGTTTTGATGCCACACAAGAGCATTTTTATTATGGATTATTTGATTGGTTAAATGGCGCAACCATTGCCAATTTAACATTAGACAATTTTAATTTTTATTCAAATGCACAAGATAATATGGGCTTGATTGCTGGCCGTGCGGAAAATTCCATCATTGGCAATATTCGCGTTTATAATAGTTTAATTTCAAGCATCGGTAATGGCGTTGGTGGTCTTGTTGGTAGTACAGTCAAAACTTTGTTTATCGACATTGTGTTGGATCAAGTCAGTCTTTATGGTGATGTTTCAGTTGGTGGTGTTACTGGCGAGGCTTTCCAATCAGGATTTATTCGCATTACCACGAATAATCTGAGTATCGACGGCAAAGTAAACCACCATGGTGGCATTACCGGTTTCTCATCTTCAAACTTTTATCGATATATCCAAAGTGATTTCTTCATTTATCTTGGTGGTAATAGCTTAGCAGTTTATCGATATGGCATTGGTGGCGTCACTGGTGCATCTTATTTTGACCGCTTCTTTGATGTTTTGACCACAGGTGAAATCAGTTTCATCACCTTGGATGAATTTTATTTCTTAACGGATGTGGGAGGTGTTACTGGATATGCAAGTAATTCAATTTATGTCAATGTTACCAATCAAATTCCAATCGTAATCACATATAATCAGGCACTTGTGAATGTAACGCTAACCTCGATTGGCGGCATTATTGGTAGCACTGACTTTGCCACTTTACATCAAGTGTTTAACACCGGTGATGTCATCATTCAATACGATATTAACACGCTTGATTTTAATATCTATGTTGATGCTGAAGAACATCCCATCGAATACATTGGTGGTATTATCGGTTACGTCTATGGCTCGGTAAACTTACAAAAAGTAGTAAACGATGGAAATATAACCGGCATTAAAGATGTGGCTGGATTGATTGGTTCTACCGGTATTCCAATGTTCTTCCTTCAACAATTTGTTTACATGAATGAAGTCGCCAATTTTGGCATGATAACTGGCATTCTAGATGTAGGTGGTTTATTTGGTATCAATGATTACCGCACCAGTTTATGGATGAGTAACGCTGTCAATTATGGCGATGTTTTTGGCAATAATCGAGTGGGTGGTTTGATTGGTAGCGCGGTTCCTGGACCGACTGCTTTGGTTAGAATTGTTAATAGTTACAATCGCGGCAGTATTTACCTAGTGAACAGTCAAGGTGGCGGCATTATCGGATCGACTTTCCCTTATGGTTTTATGTTTGATAATATTTGGGGTGAAATCGAGCTATACAACGTCTTTAATGTTGGATTGATCTTACCTGAACGTTTTGGCGAAGAAAATTTAACCTTTGTAAATTTTGCAAGCGGAGCGATATTGGGCACACGATTAATTTTAACAACGATGTATAGCGTGAGTTACTTAGATCAAACCTCTAGTTATCAAGAAGTTAACTATGATGGTGACCAAAATCTATTTATTCCAACAGGCCGAACCTTGTATGCTAGTGTCATGCCAGTTGGTGAAGGAAATCAAATCGATGCAACTCGCATCGAAAGCCGTGACTACTTTTATAATCCTGATCAATTTGTCTATCGCAGTGCTTGGGACTTTGAAACCATTTGGACATCTGATGAATTGATATTTGAAGGATTACCTTATTTACAGGTCTTTGAAACCTTCTTAAACTTAGATTAGGTATTCGCTTGAAAACCAAACTTCATCTCATCATTATTACCTTAATTTTAAGTGGTTGTGGACTTGAATCTTCGCTCTTCCCTGATTCGTCTTCTTCTGCTTCCTTGCTTTCAAGTGATCAAACAAGTAGTGAGTTTGCATCATCAAATCTTGAACTTTCTTCATCTTCTTCCGATTCATCCATGGGTAGTGAAACGTCAAGTTCCGTGATAGCTTCGAGTTTGAACGCGTCTTCGAGTGAAGTTCTTTCCTCTTCTGGGGTGACGGTAACAAGTGCTGCCATCTTGAGTTCAAGTATCAATACAACTTCGTTGCCTTCTACACCAACCTTTACATTTTCTATTGCGAGTAACGCCCCAAGCTATTATCAAAATATTAATCCAAATTTAACGGGTGAATCCCTTAAGAATGCGCTTGATTTATTGATTTCAACCAACGTCAATGTCAGTTATGATTGGAGCCGTTTTGAATCGGCAGATGAATCGATGACGGAAACCAATAAAGTGTTAACGATTTATCCTCGAAGAAATTATTTAAAAACTGCCCATGTTAGTGGGAATACTGCTAGTACTTGGAATCGAGAACATACTTACCCCCAATCGAAAATCAGTGGGGCGGCCGTAAATGATAATCATCATATTTACGCGGATGATTGGAAAACCAATTCCACCCGTGGCAATTTTAAATTTGGTATTGTCTCTAAATCAGAAAGCACTCGCGTCAAAGACTCAAGCAATTTAACCACGGATAATTATGTGGGTGGTGGATTCTTTGAACCCAATGATGCGGCGAAAGGCGAAGTGGCAAGAGCGACTTTGTACATGAATACCTATTACGGATATACCTTAGAAAACAATTTCCAAACCGCAGAGATGGCTATCTTATGGGCAATTCAATATCCACCAACTGATCGAGATATGCAACGAAACAATCGGGTTTATACCAATCAAGGTAATCGAAATCCATACGTAGATTCTGCTGCCTATATTTGTGGCGTTTACGGTCAAATGAGTCTTGCCACGCGTCAAGTGTGCGGCTTGGCTTAACGTAAGTCAGACTTGCTAAAGCCTCTAGCACCAACACCGATTAATAAAACAAAAGAAACGATCGAAGTGCCGATTGTTTTCCACAAATAACTTTGATTATCTGGATGGAAAAAGTTAATACCACGATCTAAGAAAATCAAATCAAATAAGGAAACGGGACCATTTAATCTTTGAATTTGATAAAAATAAATCCATTCAAAAACACTGGTAATATCCTTCCGCGTTTGTTCATAAAGGGCAAGATTTTCATATTGATCAATATTGATTAGCAC
>JBEDEK010000034.1:0-16879 GCA_041175745.1 Bacillota bacterium
GTTATATTTTTTTTATTTACATTTTTTAACTTTTATATGTATAATTATTTTCAATTCATATGGAGGTGCTATATGCATTCAAAAGTAAAGTCTAGTTTTTTCCTAACTTTATTTGCCATTGTTCTCTCCGCTTGTGGGGTGACACCATCATCGTCAACCACATCGCAAGCAACTAGTACGACAACTAGTTCGCAACCATCAAGTCAAGAAACCGTGGTGGTTACCTTTGACGCTAGAGGTGGATCTGCTGTTGCTCCAGCGACTGTTGCTAAAAACAGCGCGCTTGCTGCTCCAGCCACTCCTACCCGTGCTGGTTATCGCTTTATGGGTTGGTTTAGAGGCAAACCTGGTTTAACTTGGTTAGAACCAGCATCACAACAATTCCCTTTAACCGTAGCAAATGATTTAACCTTATTTGCTTATTGGGAACCATTACAATCTAAAACCGTCAATTATTCCACAGATGAAACTTATTTCTCGACCATCAGTTCAACTGCTCAACGGTTTATTTTAAACCCAATGACCTATGAAACTGCAACTGAAAACGACATCATGTCGTCTTTATCAACCAGTTTATATTCATCCGAAGTTGACTGGGGTAAGGCAATCGAACAAGGTGTTGCTGATTTTATCGGCGACTTTTCAAAGATTGAAGCCAGAGAGTTCAGTATTGAAGCCTTAGATTTTATCACGATTCTTCAAGGCGCAGCCACATTCCCTAAAGATGCGGCCGGTAATGATTACACTATTGATGGTGCTTATGATCGCGACAACGCAACCAAAATCACCTCTACAGAATGGAACTTTGAAATTCGTGATGATATTTTCTTCGAAGATGGTACACAAGTTACCGCTTACACCTTCGAATATACCCTCAAGCAATTCTTAGATCCAGTCCAAAACAACTTCCGTTCTACCTCCTACTATAAGGATGCCGACAACCGTTCAGGTTTACCAATTCTTAATGCTTCTGAATACCGTAAACAACTTACAACCGGTACTCCAATTGCTTGGGAAGATGTTGGTTTTGAAGTTGTTGACGCAACTAATTTCAAATTAACAACCTATGAAGCAATCCCACAATCCTCTGCAGTTGGTTTTGGTAATATTCAATTAGTCCAACCAACCGTATTTGAAGCTTCATTAGATGGCGCAAACTCAAACTATGGTACGCCAGCAAACCCATTCCGTTCATATGGTCCTTATGTGATCAAGAGCTGGAACGAAAACCAATCTTTTGTTTTAAACAAGAACTTTGACTTCGTTCGTAAAGACACCATCACTTATAAGTCCATCTCTTATGCTTTCACCGCAACGGTTGAAGAAAACATGAACTTATTTGAAGCAGGTTCGTTATCCTCAGTCGGTTTGATTGGTCAATACTATACCCAGTATGCTGAAAACGAAAACGTTAAGCGTGCTTGGTCCGGTTACCCACAATACTTAATTGTGAACACTGCTCCGTCAAGCTTGCCCACAAACCCACACGTTAAACACCCAATTGTCCAAGATGAAAGATTCCGTCAAGCCTTATTCTTTGGATTCAACCGCGGTGCTTATAATAGTACGGTTTACGCACCAAACGCTCCTTCAGTCTTACCAGTTCCAGTTGATACCAAAGCTTATATTCAAGATCCACTCTACTATTCTGAATCACCATTCCACTTAGAAAACTTGGAAGATTTCAACATCCCAACGGGTTCTAATGGTTATATTCCAGAAAGAGCACTTCAATTATTCAATGCCGCATATAATGACTACTTATTGACTCCAGGAGCGGTTTCAGGTCCGGTTACCTTAAAGTATTTAACCTCAAACTCATCCCTCAACGTCTCGTTAGCAAACTACGTCAAATCGATGTATGAAACTTTATTCAATACCGATGCAGCTAACCCAGACAAGTTAATCATTAACGTCGTTGCGGTTGCCGCAGCATCAGTCACTCCACTCCGCGCAGCATGGGATTTCGACCTATTGCCAATTAACCTTGGTTTCGGTGTCTCCTATGGTGTTTGGTGGCAATATGCCGCCTTCGGTTTAATCGGCGGTGCAGTTGTTCCTCAATTCGGTTTATCCATCCCATACACTGGCGCATTAGATGAAAATGGCAACACCATTGAAGTCGACTTACGTGAAGATCCAACTTCTTGGATTATGGAAGAAATCGAAATTGATTTAACCACAACTTATGACTACTTACTTGAATTAGGTGAAGAATTTGTCTACGAAGAAGAAGTCGATGAAGAAACTGGCGAACCAACAGGTGACTTAAAGCGTCCAGGATTTGCTTGGTTAATGGATGAATTAGCTCCTGCAGAAGGTAAAGCTGCTGGTTTATACCGCGGTTCGATCTATGCATTAGCAGAATATGTCTATAACGAATCTACTCCATGGGATGCCTCTGCCGCAGAACCTTTCCCAGGTGCAACTGAAGAAGTTTGGAAAGTAACAGCCGCATTTGAAAAAGCCTTCTTCCAACAAATGCCACTTGTTCCTACCGCAACTTTATCCTCCGCTGTGTTGTATGCTGATAACGTTGAAATCGAATGGCCATTATACTCCACCGCCTTTGGTTGGGGTGCTGCTAGATACCGTTATCTCAATACGGATGCTGACTTTGCTGATGGTTTCTTCAACGCGTATGAAGCTGCCTTCTTAGCCAGCCAACCAGCATAGTTCTAAGTTTGTATTAAGTCTTGATCAATGCGCCTGGATAGAGCAATCTTCCAGGCGCGTTATTCTATAAACAAAATGATTTACATCACGAAGTAGAATAAACTATAATTTAAATACTCATATTTTCTAGTAAAAGGTAATGAAATGACCCAATATCTGTTAAAAAGATTCTTCTTAATGTTAGTCACATTTGTGATTACCGTTTTTTTATTTTTTACTTTTATTAAGCTCATGCCAGACCAATATCTAGACCCTTTTGGTGATCCAGCTTGGTATGAAGCGTTAAAAGCAAGAGAAGGTTGGGATCAACCGATTCCGGTACAATTCTGGATTTGGATAAGAAATATTATTACAGATGGTTCGTTTGGTTTTTCTCGTAATAAAGCAACAGACGTTGGTGCTTATTACTTCTCAAAAATTCCAGCATCCATTCAAATCAACATCATTCCATATTTTTTATCCATACCCATTGGTATCGCGATTGGTGTATTAGCTGCTTTATACAAAAACAAATGGGTTGATAACGTGATTTCCGTTGGAATCATGGTATTTATATCCATCCCATACTTTGTCATTATTGTTCTAGCCCAATATTTCTTCTTTTTCCAACTACGTTGGGTTCCAAGTCACGTTGTTGCAACGGCCAGTCAATTTACAGAAGATTTTTGGTGGAGTTTATCAACGTATATTATGCCAATAACGCTTCTAACGATCGTTGGTGTTCCAGGTTTAGCTCGAAGTGTTAGGGCTGAATTAACCGAACAATTAACGCAAGACTATATGTTACTAGCTAGATCTAAGGGTTTAACGCAACGCCAAGCGACATTCCGACACGCATTAAAGAACGCTATCGTACCATTTTTACCAGGTATATTTATCGGTATTATCGGCATTATAAATGGCGGACTCATCACCGAAAGATTATTTAGAGTGGATGGTACAGGTCGAATTTATTTAGATGCATTCAATGCAATCCCACCGGATTACGCTATGCTCATGCTCATTAATGCTTTCGGACAATTTGTAGGCCTCCTTTCTTCCATCGTTGGTGATATCTCATATACGTTATTTGATCCTAGAATACGGGTTGGAAGTGGGAAAATCATGTCATGATGGTTGATAAGAAAAAACTTGTTTTAGTTCACACAAAAAACACCTACTTAGCGGATAAACCTTTAAAGACAAAAGAAATTGGTTATTATCGGGATTCTTGGAATCGCTTTAAGAAAAACAAAGGCGCACTAAGTGCTTTTTATATTATTTTAGGTATCCTGTTTTTTGTTATTGTTGGTCCACAAATGAAGTCCTATGATTTGGCTAAAAATCGTCCAGATGAAGCGTTTAGATTTGGCTACCTTGAACCCAAAATACCCGTTTTAGAAAGCCTTGGCATCTTTGATGGCACAAGAACTATTACTGCAGGTAAACGTTTCTTACACGCTGTTATCAATAGTTCCTTCGGAGAAGGTGTGATTATCTCTGGTTTTCCAGAAGAACTTATCGATGATGTCAATCACCCTAATTATGCGAATGTGACGGAATTAACCGTTAAAGTTGATTCTTATCGTTATACAAACTATACACAAAGCTATATGCCAGCTACTTATTTTTCAGATCTAGATGAAGGTAAAAATCCATTAGCTGCAGTCACTCAAACCCTTACTAGAGTTCAATTCGAACAATATCTAGCACAAAACTTTATCATCGATATCATTGAAATTATAGAAAGCCCTAATCCAACGAATCCGGAAGAACCTTTTTTACAATATAAGGTGAGAGTGGACCGATTTAAAATGTTTATCGGAACATCTCCCGATGATACTTATTTTTGGTTTGGTACGACACGAATAGGACAAGATTTATTTAGTGAGTTATGGTCTGGTGCGCGAATTTCGCTCATCATGGCTTTACTTGTTGTTGTCATAAACGCAGTCATTGGTTTAACTATCGGTTCAGTTGTTGGTTATTATGGAGGCGTTCTAGACTTACTCTTTGATCGCTTTGTTGAAATTATCGCTTCAATACCATTCTTGTCGGTTTTAACACTCTTAACACTTCGATTTGGAAACGAATTGTGGGTTATTGTATTTGCCTTTACGGCAACTGGGTGGCTTGGATCATATGGAACCGGTCGTTTACAGTTCTATCGTTTTAAAAACCGTGAGTATGTCTTAGCAGCAAGAACATTGGGTGCGTCTGATTTACGCATTATGTTTAAACATATTTTACCAAACACACTTGGTTTGATTGTGACGTCCTATGCCCTTGCTATTCCTGCATTCGTCTTCACGGAAGCATCATTCTCATTCCTTGGTATCATCAATTATCAAAACGCAATTAGCGTTGGTTTGTTAATCGATCAAGGTCAACAAGAAATGCAAACATATCCATACTTATTACTTTTCCCAGCGTTATATATTGCGATCCTGATGATTTCCTTTAACTTGTTCGGTAACGGTTTACGGGATGCATTTAATCCATCCTTAAGAGGGGTTGAATAATATGACTGAAAAAATTCTTTCCGTCAAAGATTTAGCCATCTCGTTTAAGACACAATACGGTATTTTACAGGCCATTCGTGGAGTTTCGTTTGAGTTACATAGAGGTGAAACTTTGGCGATTGTTGGTGAATCAGGATCGGGAAAAAGTGTTACATCGAGAGCGATTATGGGATTACTTGCCGGTAACTCCATTTATGAAAATGGCGAAATTATCTATCAAGATCGTGACTTAACCAAACTACCCGAAGAATTATTCCATGAGATTCGCGGATCAAGAATCTCAATGATTTTCCAAGACCCTATGAGTTCTTTAAATCCAATTCAAACGGTCGGTCAACAAATCTCAGAATCACTTATTTTTAAGAGTGGTATGCCTGAAGACCTAGCAAAAAAACGAGCGGTTGAACTAATGACACAAGTAGGAATTGCCGACGCAGAAAAACGTTATTATCAATTTCCATTTCAATTTTCTGGCGGTATGAGACAACGTATCGTGATTTCAATTGCCTTGGCGAATAATGCAGAAATTTTAATTTGTGATGAACCTACAACCGCACTTGACGTCACCATTCAAGGTCAAATTCTTGAACTTATTAATCAACTCAAAGCCGAAAGAAATTTATCCGTTATTTTTATTACTCACGATTTGGGTGTGGTTGCAAATATGGCGGATCGTATTGCGGTCATGTACGCTGGCAAGATTGTTGAAATTGGTAAAGCTGAAGAAGTCTTTTATAACCCAAAACATCCATATACATGGGCTTTATTGTCATCGATGCCGAACTTAGCAACGTCAAATCGATTAGATGCAATTCCCGGAACCCCACCCAATATGATTTTTCCGCCTAAAGGTGATCCATTTGCCGAAAGAAATAAATTTGCGATGGAGATTGATTTCGAACAAGAACCACCGTTATTTAAAGTTTCAGAAACTCATTATGCTGCGACTTGGTTACTCCACCCAGATGCTCCAAAAGTTACACTTCCTGAAGCTGTCATCACCCTGCAAAAAAATCGTGGGAAGATTAATAAATAACTATGGCAAACATGATTGATTACTCCGAAAAAGTGTTACAAGTTAAAAACTTAAAAAAGTATTTTCGTGTTGGTTCAGGTCGTCGCAAATTAATGATTCCGGCTGTTGACGACGTAACTTTAGATGTTTTTAAACGTGAAGTGTTTGGTGTTGTTGGTGAATCTGGATCCGGTAAAACAACTTTAGGTAGAACAATTATTAAACTTTATCAACCAACGGATGGAACGGTGATACTTAATAACATCACCATAAGTGTTGGTATGCAAGGTTATCTAGAAAAGATTGCAAATATCAAACGTCAGTTAAACGAAGATATTCTCAAATTAAATCCTGCTAAAATCAAAGGCATTGAACTCAAAAAAGAAGTCAAAGCTAAAATTGAAAAACTTCAATTTGAGAAACAAGAATTACTTAAGCAAAAAGAACAAGAATTAAAAGTCATTTCAAAACTTTTTGACCAATATCGCGCTGACAAATATCAAATCACCGCATTAATGCAAATAGAGAACCAAAAAGTCATTTTTGATTTTAACCAAAAAGTCATGAAGACAAAACAATCAATGCAAAACGAAGCCCTTTTAAAGTTTAATAATGAAATAAAGATTGCAAACGAAAAACTATCACACAAATTAAACGGTTTAAAAGACTCCGCTGCATTGGACTCAAAAACCATTGAAGAAAGAATAACTAAGTTAAAAGCTGATCATGACTCTGTTGTTCAGCATTTAAAATCAACCTATGAACCACAAATTCAAGCTAACGCCACTAAGGTTTTAACTAAAGCAAAAGCCTCATTGATTATCAATCAATTCGCATCTGAGAAAGCTAAAGCTTTACTTGCTATTAAAGAAAAATTCCACAAAGATGTCACTTCATTAGTTGCACCTAACAAGTCAAAATATGAAAAAGAAGTAAAAGAAGTTACTCATCGTTTTTCAAAGAAAATCGAAGATATTAATAAGAAAATTACCCAATTAAATAACAAACTAAAGGTGGATTTATCGAAGTTACCAATTTCAAAAACCATCTTAGAAAACCAATCTAAGGTTAAAGAACAAGTTCAAAAACTCAAAACAGTTGCAAAACTACAAATTAAAGAACTCCAAGCAAAAATAAATGATGCGAAGAGAATTAATGGATCAAAAGATACATTAAAAGAATCCCAAAAAATGCAAATGATCTTTCAAGATCCTATTTCTTCGCTCAATCCACGGATGACCGTTAAAGAAATTATCAGTGAAGGTCTAGTGATTCAAGGTAATACTAGTAAAAAAGATATTGAAAAGAAGGTTGCTGAAGTATTAACTCTTGTTGGCTTATCTCCTGAATACGCTTCGCGTTATCCTCATGAGTTTTCAGGTGGTCAACGTCAACGGATTGGTGTTGCTCGAGCATTAATCATGGATCCAAACGTTATTATTGCAGATGAACCTATTTCGGCACTCGATGTTTCGATTCGCGCTCAAGTCATTAACTTATTGTTTACCCTTAGAGAAAAACTTGGTTTAACAATTCTCTTCATCGCTCATGATCTTTCTGTTGTTCGGTTCTTTTGTGACCGAATTGCTGTTATGTACAACGGTAAAGTCGTGGAAATGGCGAGTTCAGAAGAATTATTTAAAAACCCTTTACACCCTTACACAGTTTCGTTATTATCTGCTATCCCACAACCCGATCCTGATTATGAAAAAAATCGTAAACGAATTCACTACAATCCTAGAGTTCATCAGTATAGTCCCACCAACTTACCTAAACTTAGAGAAGTATCTAAAGATCACTTTGTACTTTTGAGTGATACTGAACTTGCACAATTAGACAAAAACTCGCCAGCCCAAGCTAAACAAAAGAAAGGGGCCTAAATCATGAAATCTACACGTCTGATTACTGCCTCTATTGCTGCTTTAATGTTATTGGCGAGTTGTACAGGTACTTCGGAAGCTGCAAGATATAATGTTTATTTCTTTACTGCCAATACTGCGGCATCCAAAGTTGATACTATTTTTGACCAAGAAGTTGGTACGCTCATTCAAAGACCAGAAGATCCAACTCGAGATGGATTTGACTTTCTTTCTTGGTTTTTAGACCTTGACCTAACAATTGAATGGGATTTTGATACGGATGTGATGCCAAGTGAGTCAATTGTGCTTTATGCAAAGTGGGCCCCAACCATCCGCACCATTACGTATGATTTAAATGACGGTGAAATGATTACAGAAAATTATCCAACCACCTTTATCCCTGGATCAACCTTTGTTTTACCTCAAGCAAGACGCACAGGATATTTGTTCCGTGGTTGGTATTTATATGATCAAGTCTTGGAAAACTTTCCTAACAACGAAGGTACTAAACCTGGTGACCCAGCATTAACGACCTTACCAATCACAGCATTTGAAGACATTGAATTGTTTGCACACTGGCAATCGATTAAAGCGGTTGTCACCTTCCGTTCTAACCACCCAGGCGGTACCTCTGTTGTCCCAAATCCAGGTAACCGAATTGTTGCATATGGTACTGTGATTGATTATGGTACAACCTTTCCAAATGACTTTGGTACGGTTGCAGGCTATACCTTTATCGGTTGGAACTCACGTGCAGATGGAACCGGAACTTGGTATCCAGATGGTGGCATCTTCACTCGCACATTAGCGATTACTTTATATGGTCAATGGCAAAGCGCTTAATTTCTAATCAAACAAACCTAAAACAAAAAAGATTCTTCATTTTTCTGTTCATTGGGATCTATTTACTTTCCATTTCTATCCTTTCGATTCTCTATTTTTTTCTTTACCAAGACGTTATTTTCCTAGAAACCGTTTTGTTAATCATGTTAATTGGACTATCCATCTCCTTGATTTGGGCTAGACAAGCGATGATTCCGATTCAAATGTATCTGCATTATTATCGTATGATTGATGAGGACTTACCCCTTTTTCAAACCCAAACACCGATTCAATCCAAAGGATTTCAAGACAATTTAGCGAAATATAAGTTTCAATACGCATTTGAAGGTGAAGGATTCATCATTTATGTTCGTCAGGATAACAAACTACCTTGGGTTGTCAGAACACAAGCAAGTTTAATCTATGTGGTCATCGCGAAAGACCAAACGCTTACTTTAACAGACGAACACCTTGAGCAAGCGATTGTCAAAGTCAAAACATCGATCAAAACTAAAAAAGAGATTCAAAATGAAATAACGCTGATTTTTTATCAAACTAAGGAATTGAATGCAATTCTAAAAGAAAAGATGCATCAAATCATCAATTTTGCTTTACAAAACCGGGCAATTATTACGATTCCATGTTTACAAGTTGGTGAACAAAACATGTATGCTTTGAGACCTCGAAAACTATTTCCGAACAAG
This sequence comes from Bacillota bacterium, assembly GCA_041175745.1. Classification (GTDB taxonomy): domain Bacteria; phylum Bacillota_I; class Bacilli_A; order RFN20; family CAG-826; genus UBA970. Next base: position 9,578 of record JBEDEK010000034.1, read on the forward strand.
TTTTATTATGTGGCGATAAAATTGTTATATTATTTAACTGACGCGAACGAAATGTTATGAAAAAATTAGAACTAACACTTGAACAAAAGAAACAAAAACTTGAAACTAGAAAACAAGCGATCACCTTTTTAGTCTTTAATGGCGTTTTACTTATATTGGTTATGGCTTTTAGTCTTTGGTGGCAAGGAAAATTGAACCTTAAAGCTTTCGCTGACGGGATTTGGCTTGTGTTTGCAATTCAACTGACGATGACGTGGGGTTTCTTTGTTTATAACCGAAATATTTTTACACCTTTATTACACGGTGGCAAAACATTTTTTATGCTCTTTGTTGGAAAGAAACCCAAAGACGACTATTACACCGCGTATACCAAAGTCCAAGAAAACCAAGTTCCTAATTATGCAATTTGGATTGCCACAGTTTATACACTTATCATCATCATTCTTGGTGTATTTTTAACCCTAGAAGCTTATCAGGGTATTTTGTGAAATGGCAAAACAAAATCTATATGGAGCGAATGCTTCCTTTACCAATGGTCTTCGTTATGAAATTGGTGATGGTGTAAAGGTTAATCTTCAGAAAGCTCTTCGGTATTACCAACAAGGAGCTAAAGAAGGTCATTTCCTATCTCAATTAAAAATTAATCAAACAAGAATTCGGATCTTTCCTACCCTGATTTTGACAGCATTATCCCTTTTCAGTATCCTTTATTTCTTGATCGTGGGAGTTTTATGGATTGGTTTTTTATTGTCCTTTCTGTGGTCCGTTGCAATCCTTTGGTTTGATCGCGACTATTATTGGTATCAGCCTGGATTAGGCGCTATTTGGTACCGACTCAATCAATATTTAGCATTCCTTATTTATTTACCGATTGGTTCACTCATTCCATACTTTTCCGGTAGCACATATTTTCCCATTCTTCTTTTATTAGTGATTGGTTTTTTTATTTTTGGTGCAGGTATCCTTTTATGGATTTCCAATCAAGAGATTCGACATGGATTGATGACGATGTATGGTTTCACCTTGTTGGTTTTATCGATCACCGCTTATTTCATTCCGAGTAACGGAGTTGCCTACTCAACCCTACAAGTCGAAGGTGGACTTAGAATTACGGGGTATCGCGTCAGTCAACCCGATGTTGTAATTCCTCAACGGATTAATAATCAACCCGTCATTGAAATTGGTGACCAAGCATTTGCCAACACCAACATCAAAAGTGTCTATATTGGTTCCCATATTCAATCGATTGGTGCTGCAGCCTTTGCCAACAACGCACTCCTTGAAGAAGTCTTCATTGAAGATGGTGTCCCACTTGGCCAAGCGATGTTTGCGAATAACGAATCATTAACGTCACTACGACTACCAGGTGATGCAATTGCCATTCCGCAATATTTCTTATATAACGTTCAAAGTCTTGAAACCTTAATCCTGCCTGCATCGATTGAAAGCTTAGGTCACTTTAGTTTTTATCAAACGAATGCTTTGGATCCTATTCCATTAGTCGAACCTTTGTCATTTATCGGTCATTATGCTCTATCAGGATTCGCAGGATATGAAACGATTACTTTACCTGACACCGTAGAATTTGTTGGTGTCGGTGCATTTTCCAATCTTCCGATTTTAAAAACGTTTGAATTCTCACCCTTGATCGATTCTATCCCCAACAACTTTTTCGAAAACAATGTTGGACTCGAAACCTTTACCATCCCTAGTTCCGTTCGTTATATTGGTGACTATGCTTTTTATAATACGACCAATCTAACGGACATTAACTTACATTCCGATATTGTTTATATCGGTGAAAGTGCTTTTAGAAATAATTACGCCTTAACTTCAATTACTTTGCCTGATCAAATTACATCGATTAAAGACTATACATTTTTTAATAATTACGCATTGTCTGATGTTGACTTGCCAAATCAACTTGAAGAAATAGGCATTGGTGCCTTTCAAAATAACAGTCATTTAAACGCCATTGATATACCTTCAACAGTTACCTCAATTGGCACAAGTGCGTTTAAAAACACCCCACTTTATCAAATCAACTTACCCAACAATTTACAGTATCTTGGTCAAGGTGTTTTTGCCCAAAATCAGGTCATTCAATCGATTATCATTCCTGAATCCATCACAACGATTCCAGATTTCTTATTTGATGGTGCAACCTCGTTGGAAAGTGTGACGATGTTGGGTGTCATCGAATCCGTCGGAAGGTATGCTTTTAGAGGCAACACAACTTTAACCTCCCTAGTATTTCAAGAAGGACTCATTAGCGTTGGCGATTACGCATTTTATGGCGCAACCTCTCTCACCTCCGTTACATTACCCTCAACCCTTACTTCGATTGGCAGTTATGCCTTTTACGGAAACGAGTTACTTACTTCGATTAATTTATCTACAAACTTAACAAAAATTGGTGATGGAGCGTTTGCAAATAATGCTTCTTTAACGTCTATTTGGCTTAGTATTAGTGTCACCAATATCGGTCATTTTGCATTTTATGGTTGTGAGCAATTAACCATTTCCTATCAAGGTACAACCCAACCATCTTCATGGATTGTTTCTTGGAACCCAGACGGTCGTCCTATCGTATATCAAGTCGAAATTTGATAAAATTAATGGGATGAATTTTAAGCCTTGGTTAAAGAGAAATAAACTTAAATTAGAAATATTTGCAGTTGTTTTATCCTTGGTTTTGATGATTTTTGGTGGTCTAACATCTGATCCGATGTTGAGTCCACTTTTTTGGGGTTTAGCTTTCGCAATCGGTGGATTTGCCAAAGCAGTTGAAGGTTTTACCAAAACCATTCAAGAAAAGTCCTTAAACGTTGAATTTTTAATGATTGCCGCCTCTCTTGCCGCCTTCCTAACGGGTGAATATGCAGAAGGTGCTGTTTTAATCTTTATCTTTGCTGTTAGTGGAGTGTTGGAAGAATTTGCTACCGCCCAAACCGAAAAAGCGTTAACAAGTTTACTTAAAATCGCACCAAAGACTGCGATTAAATTGGTTAATGATGTTGAAGTGAATGTTGAAATTACCCAACTTGTTGTAGGTGATGTTGTCATTATTAAACCTGGTCAACAAATTCCTGCGGATGGATCTGTCATCAAAGGTGGTGCTGCGGTTGACCAATCTTCCATCACCGGTGAATTTAATCCGAGTGAAAAATTAGTGGGCGATTCTGTCTTTGCAGGTTCAATTGTGATTAATGCACCAATATTAGTGACAGTTAATAAGGATCCTAACCAATCCGTTGTTCAAAAGATGATTCAACTGATTAAACGCGCTCAAGAAGAAAAAACCCATTCTGAAAAACGTGTTTCACTTTTTGAAAAGATTTATGTTTATGTGGTCATTGCGTTGTCACTATTTGTTATATTCCTAACACCTACACTCGGTTGGTTAACGCAAGATGAAGCCTTCCGTCGAGGTGTAATTGTATTGGTTGTGGCATCACCTTGTGCCCTTGTTGCTTCTATTACGCCTGCTTTGTTGTCAACACTCTCTCACGCAGCTAAAAAAGGTATTTTGATTAAGAGTGGGAAATACATCGAACTATTGAGGCAAACCCAAGTCGTCGCATTTGATAAAACTGGTACACTCACCACTGGCAAACCGAAAGTAGTCGGTTATGCATTTCTTACACCTCACGACGAAGAAACTTTGTTGCCGATTGTGGTTTCAGCAGAAAAGCTTTCCAATCACCCCTTAGCAAAAGCTATCGCCAATCACTTTTCAGATAGCAAAACGACCACTGTCGATTTAAAGGAAATTCCGGGCAGAGGACTAGAAGTAAATACAAAGAATGCGCTTGTTCAAATTGGAAATTTTCATTTTGAAGTCGAAAAAACATTAAAGGATAAATATCTAAAAGTTACACAAGAAGGTAAAACCACCGTTAATATTATTCAAGATAGTAAACTAAAAGGTTTTATTGCTTTGCAAGATACCATACGAGAAGAAGCAAAAGTCGCCATTGATCAGTTAAAGCAATTAAATGTGGAACCTGTTATGTTAACAGGAGATAAACAAGAAACTGCTTTGGCAATTGCACAAAAAATGGGAATTACCAACGTTCATGCTGAATGTCTTCCTGAAAGTAAAGTAACCGTTGTTAAAGAATACATTGCTAAACAAAAAAGGATTCTGATGATCGGGGATGGTATTAATGATGCACCCGCACTCGCAACTGCCACAATCGGTGTATCCATGGGTGATGGCACAGATGTTTCACTTGAGACCGCTGACATTGTGATGATGAATAACCAACTCCAAAATATTCCATATCTTATTCGACTTGCCAAACGTACACAAAACATCATTTACCAAAACGTCATTTTTTCGATCTCTGTTATTTTCATTTTACTTATCTCTAATTTACTTGGCGTTGTTATCTTAAGATATGGTGTACTTAGTCACGAATTATCAACCATTCTAGTAATCTTAAATAGTTTGAGGTTGCTATCAAGTAAAAAGAAAATGGTGAGGATTTGATATGAAAAATGACAAACAAAATCCATATGTTACGCTCAGTGAAATTAAAATCAAAACCTTTATTAATCGCGAAAAAGATTGGCGAAATGGTGGTATTGTTTATCAAATCTTTGTTGATCGATTTGTTCCCTCAAATGACTTAAAAGCTAAAGCACATTTATATCAAGCCCCAAGAAGTCTTCAATCATGGCAAACTATTCCTCAAAGGGGTTTCAAAGATACCAAAACGCGATATTGGACTCACGAACTTGCTTTCTGGGGTGGCGATCTACAAAGCGCGATGGCAAAAATTGATTATTTAAAGAAGTTAGGTGTTAACACAGTTTATTTAAATCCAATTTTTGAAGCATTCTCTAATCATAAGTACGACACATATAACTACGAGAACGTGTCCCCAGAATATGGCACACTTGAAGACTTGAAAAACTTAATCACGTTATTAAAAGACAAAGGCATGCATTTAGTTTTAGATGGTGTCTTTAATCATATGGCAATTGAATCACCAAGATTTATAGAAGCGAGTAAACCCAATAGTGCTTATCGGGATTGGTTTGTTTTTGGAAAAGAATTTCCTACGGGTGTAAGACTTTGGCATAACGCACCAAGCTTACCAGAACTTAATTTACCCAATCCAAAAGTAAGAGAGTACTTATTTTCAGGCACGAATTCAATTGTTAAACGTTACATCAAGATGGGTGTTGATGGGTGGCGTTTGGATACTGCAATTGAACTTGGTTATCACTATTTAACTGAATTAACAGAAGCAGCGCATGAAGTGAATCCACAATCACTCGTGGTAGGCGAACTGAATAATTATCCTCAAGGTTGGGCCCCATCGATGGATGGGACGATGTTATTGCCGTTAAGAGATTTAATCATTCAAACAATTCGAGGCAATGTTTCGGCAACCGTGTTTTCAGCTAATGTTGAACAAATGGTAGATGAAACTGGCACTGAAACCATGCTTAAATCGTGGATTCTATTGGAAAACCACGACCTTGGAAGAATTGCCACCGATCTTAAAGAATGGGCTCAATATCAACTTGCTAAAACCCTTCAATTTACCTTACCTGGAACCATCAACCTTTACATGGGTGAAGAAATAGGGACACAAGGTGGGGATGACCCACTCAATCGAGCAACCATGAATTGGCAAGTGGTGGAAAAAGGTAATGAATACCTCACGTTACACCAAAACCTCATTCGCATCAGACAACAAGAAAGATCATTAAGGATTGGTGATATCAAATTCCTTCACTGCACTAACTTAATTGCGTATCTGAGAATGACAGATCAAGTCGAAGAAACGCTCGTGGTCATCGTTAACACACATGATAAACCCATCAAGGAAACCATACTCGTTACTGATCCGATGTTAAAGAGTCATAATCACTTTGTTGATTTAATCACAGGAAAAGAAATCTTAACCTCATATGGCATTTTGCTACCAATTGAAATACCAGCCAAAACAAGCTGGATCTTAAAACCCAATCTTAAACCAATTAATGGTTATACACCCTATAAAAACATCAAAGGTTCATTCTAATTAACAGCCTGAACGCTTGTTTCTAATGTTGCTAACCAACCTGGAATTTTGGCAAAACTTAATTGTAATTGTCTAGCTTTTTCTTCTGTTTTGAACAAGGCTATCGCTTGAGGGTTATTGCCATCCAATTGACCAGCATTAATCGCTGTGTTGAGCGCGGTAGTGACTTTTGCATCAATACCCTTGGCTTCATTGATAATCGCTTTAGCAAAGGCATCTGCTGGTGTCCAAAAATAAGATGAAACTGCTTTTGCTTGTGGTAAACCAAACTCACCTTGAGTGGTTAGCGCTTGAATCGGTCCAATTTGTTGAATCTCAGGATCTTCAATCGACGCCAAGTTAGAAGGTGCTATTTTTAATTCTTTTGCTTTGATTGTTTGGTTTTCTTCTGAGGTTAACCAATTGGCAAAGGCGTGTGCTTGTGCAGGTTGATTTGAAAATGGATTCACTCCGACCAAACGTGCTCCCACCATGGAACCAAACTGATGGGTCTCACCAGCAGGATTGGTGTAAGTGGGCATTTTAATCGTCCCCATATGTTCGCCTAAAATTTCGGTGATATCAGGTGCTTGCCAATATCCAGACACTGCGGCAATGATGCCTGATTCCAATCGACCAGCGTTGTTTTCTAAAAATAAAGTAGGTATTAAAGCATTGGTATCAATAATTAAATTGGTTGCATAGTATTGCATCATCGCTTGGGCGGCCTCAATCCCGTTTTGACTATTCCAGGTAATGGTTTGAGTTTCGCCATCCCAAGCGAGAGTATTTTCAGGTATAAACCACATAGTCATACCCCAACCACCCATTTGATCTATATTAATTTTGGTATTTAATGAGGCGGCTTTTTCAAGAATGGTGTCAAGTGAAGTCATTTCCTGCTCGGTGATATATCGTTTGTCATAGAACATGTAAACACCATTATCTGCAGTGTATGGATAAGCATATAATTCATTTTCAAAGGTTGACACATCTACCGTCCAAGGTATATTTCTTGCCGTCACATCTTCCTTAAATTGCTGAACTCTAGCTAAACCGCCCGCTCTTACCAAACCTGGTAGTTGGTCATCTAAGAAAGAAAAAACATCCGCACCTGATGGGATATCGAGAGTTAAAAATCCTTTTAATTCAACTTCACTCACCGCAGCGATTTCAAATTCAATGTTTAAATCTGGATTGGCTTCTTGATATCGTTCAGCAGCGCCAAATAAAAAGTTTTGTTCTTGTTGAGGTCCCCACACTTTGAGTTTAATGCTCTGAT
>JBEDEK010000035.1:0-7513 GCA_041175745.1 Bacillota bacterium
TTTACAAGATTTAATCAATTTTAATGATTCCTAGAAAATAAAAATTGACATCCTTTTTGCTATCGATACAATTAGCGTTATATGAAATTTTCTCGTTTCTATTTCCTCATCCAATCCATTCTCTTAATGCTATTACTGGGTAGTGTGTATGCGTGGGGTGTATTTCGAGTTGAAGTAGAATTAACCTATCAAGTTAATGCTAGTTTAAGTGGACTGCCGTATATGCTGTCTTTGGTCAGTTATGCGGTTGCAATGTTAGTGGCTGGTCATTACATGCGTAAGTATCGATTCCAAATTGTAATCTTAGGCGCTTGTTTATTTGTCAGTGGTTTTTGGTTATCCAGTATTGTTGATAATTTTTATCTTCTTATTTTTACTTACGGACTGTTACTTGGTGGTGGTGTTGGTTTGCTTTATGGAGTTCCCATGTATTTGGTGCAACGTATTTTTGATAAACATATTGGGTTATATTCTGGCTTAATCTTAATGGGTTTTGGATTATCAAACACCATCATGACACCGATTATTGCGACGTTGCTTAAAAGCCAATCCATTCAATACACCATGATGATACTTGGTTGGATTGCTTTAGGTGTTTTCTTGATTTGTCTTTGGCCGTTATTCCAAACCATTAACTTAGAAAAAAATATTGAGAATAAAAGCAACAAAGATGGTCTGGTTTATGATCACCCTTCCTTTCGCTCTTTGTATGTCGTATACGTTTTATCCTTATTGTCGGGATTAACCATTGTAGGATTAAGTTTTCCAATCGGTGTGATTCATTATCAGTTTGACACTACGTTTGTGACAGTCGCTATCTCTGTTTTTTCATTGTTGAATGGTGTATCGCGACCCTTCTTTGGTGGACTTGTCGATCGGTATGGTTTTTTTAAAATAGCATTTATTAGTTTAATGTCGTTAATCTTGAGTGGTTTTATCTCTTTATTTAATGGCGGTGTTAACCCTATTCTATATGCCATTAGTTTTGGTGCGTTTTGGTTTGGATTAGGCAATTGGATGGCACTCATGCCTTTATCTATTAAAACAATCTTTCCCAAAGAACTTTTCTCTTCTCTATATGGAAAATTATTTACCGCTTATGGAATCGCAGCGATTCTTGGTACTCTTTTTTCCGGAGCCATTTTAGATTTAACGAATACAACCTGGCCCATTTACATGATGATTGTGATTGCCAATGTTGCCAATCTCTTTTTGGTAATATGGTTAAAGAATCGTTTTCAATTTAAGATTTTTAAGTAGCGCAATCCTTTGGAAAGCTTTTTGATAGATTGGAATCATCCGTGGTTCGTGAACAATTTTAAGTACGGTGGATATCGGAAACCATTTGACGCCTGAATTTTCTTCTATATTGACAATCGGTTTTTCACTTTCATCGGCAATCACCAAGTATGTTGCATTTAAGTGTAAATGATCAGAAACGTGTTTTCCGTGTTTCATGTGGTTGGGAACATAAATCGTATCAAGCATAAAGATATCTTTAGAGAAGGGTTTTATTTTTTTCAGTCCAGATTCTTCTTCTGTTTCTTTCAAAGCAACCTTAAGCATATCTTCATCGCCATCATTATGCCCGCCTAACCAACCCCATGACTTATAGATGTTATGGTGAGCAAAAAGAACCTTGTCCATGGATGGATTGACGACAATGGTTGAGACTGTAAAATGGGCAATGAGGTTTGAACGGAGTAAATAGTCGGGGTTGCGATCAATAAATGCAAGAATGGCTTTTTTATCAAATGCCTCTTGTTCATTAAAAGGTTGATACGCTTCAATTTGTTCTCTTAACACAACCCCTATTTTACTTGTTTAAAGTGAAGAATAAAATATAATATTTGTGATGTTCCCCGAAATTAAAATTCCCTTTAAAGTATTAGCAGGAGTCGCCATTGGTGGTTTGATTATTTTATTGTTGTCGGGATCTTTTATGCCAATGTGGAACGGCCTTGTTTCGATTTACCTTCACCCTTCCTTATTGATTACAGATTACTTAGCAGTTGGTGGTTTGCACGCGACTTTCGTCAATGCGTGGATTGTAACCTGGTTTTCGATTTTAATATTACATCAATTAAAGGTAAAGTTTTCCGGTGTTGCGTTAGCCGGTGTCATCACCATCTTTGCCTTTGCTTTTTTTGGTAAAAATTTGTTTAACATGGTACCCGTTTGGCTTGGTTTTTTTATTTACACAAAAATGAAAGGCACACATCTAAATCAATACACAGGCACATTCTTATTTAGTAGCGGAATCGCTCCGGTCACAAGTTTTATAATGTTTGGTATCCCAGAATTAAGTTTATGGTTTGCGATTCCGTTGGGTATCTTCAGTGGTTTGTTAGCGGGTTGGTTAACACCTATGGTTGTATCCATCGTCGGTAAATTCCATCAGGGTTATAACTTATACAATACTGGTTTTGGTTTGGGGTTTATTGCGATGCTTTTCACTGCCACGCTAAGAGCTTTCGGAGTTGATGTTTCTGTACCAACCACCTTAAGTTTTGCTTATCACGATGTATTATTTTGGTTCATATCATCACTTTCAATTGCTTTAGTTGGTTCTTCATTTATCATCCATCGTCAAGCGTATAAGCCTTGGTTGCGTTTGTTACAAAGTCCGGGAAATTTACCTTCAGACTTTTACAAAGACTTTGGTTTAGCTGCAACTTTGTTAAATGTTGGAAGCATTGGGATATTAAGTTTAGTTTTACTTACAACTTTTAATATTCCGCTCTCTGGCCCTATTGTTGCGGGTGTATTTACTTTTATGGCTTTTGGAGCGTACGGTAAGCACATTGTAAATGGTTTACCGGTTATCATAGGTCTTGTGATCGGATCATTCATTCAAGGTTTTAGTTTAACCTTAGCCGGACCTAGTATCGCTTTATTGTTTGTGACAGCACTTGCTCCTGTGAGTGGTAAGTTTGGTGTCTTTTATGGACTTTTAGCAGGTTTTATTCATCTACTGCTGGCGCCACAAGCTTTTGCTTTACAAGGTGGTTTTGATTTATATAACAATGGATTCACCGCCGGTTTAGTTGCCGGTGTTGTGGTGGTAGTTGCTCAACAATTTCCAATCCGATCAATCAATCAGTGGTTTAAGAAACCCTTAAAACACTAATGAAGATGGACTCATCGATTGCCCTTATTATTCCTGCGTTCAGGCCAAATCAAAATCTATTAAACTTGGTTCAAAAACTGCAAAAAACATTTCAAGGTCCTATGATTGTGGTCGACGATGGGAATACAGATCAAACGATTTTCAAACAACTATCTGGTGTGATTTTACTTCATCATCAAACAAATCAAGGCAAAGGGGCGGCGCTTAAAACTGCTTTTCAATATGTTTTAAAAGAACTAGATTCTGTTTATGGCGTTGTCACTGCCGATGCTGATGGTCAACATCCTGCAGAAGATATTTTAAAGATTGTGCATTTGCTGGATCAAGATAGCGATTCTTTTTATATTGGTACGAGATCATTTACCAAGACAACACCGTTAAGAAATCGTTTGGGCAATCTTATCACCAGGAAAGTGTTTGCTTGGGTCACCAAACAATCCATTATGGATACGCAAAATGGACTTCGGGGCATCCCTAAATGGTTATTAGCAAAACTTTGTAAGATTCCTCAAAATCGGTATGACTATGAAATGGCGATGTTAAAAATCGTTGCAGATCAGAGTGTACGGATGATTCAAGTTCCTGTAAAAACTATATACGAACAAGAAGGGGCTGTAAGTTCATTCAAACCGTTGAGGGATTCCATTCAAATTTATCGCATTTTACTAAAGTCATTTATTCGATTTATTATCGTAGGATTGTTGAGCTTTGCTATTGATTTTGCACTCTATCTTTTATTTTATAACTTGTTTGATGGCGAATGGAAAATCATCATGGCCGTTGTGTCCGCCAGATTTTTATCTGGGATGTTTAATTATGCAATGAATCGATTTTATAGTTTTGAATCCGATGTTCGTTTTGCTAAATCTAGTGTTCAATACGTAGCGTTATTCTTGTTGATCATGTCACTTTCAGCATTTTTGACTGATGCCCTAACATCCATGGTTTTAATCTCATATCAAGTTTCAAAAATAATTGTCGATGCTTGTTTGTTTATATTGTCATATCGAATTCAAAAAAAATATATCTTTAAAAAATGACAAAACAAAAACTAAATCTTTTGACTTTGGTGTATGTAATGGGATTATCCATCTCTGGTGGTTATTCTCTTCTCGACACGTTTGTTTTTAAACTAGGTGGGAATAGTGGATCTAACATCTTAGATTCTTCTTCAATCGATCAATCTTTGGATTCAATGGGTACAAGTATCAATCCAACATTTACTGAATTTGGTTATATCGATAATGAAATAACTTTTGAAATTGATGTGATAAGGCGCTATGAAACTCAAGTTTATGTTGCGGTGCTCACAACCACGAATCATCGATTGATTAAATCGGCATTTGGTTTTGACACATACGGAAAGAACTTTAAAGAAAAAACATCCGTGATTGCCAATCGTAAAAACGCAATTTTTGCCATCAATGGAGATTATTACGGTTTCCGTGATATCGGTTTTGTGGTTCGCAATGGTATTGTGTATCGGATTACACCAAGACCATCCGATTACGATGATGCCGTGATCTTAAACGATGATGGTGTGATGGGGACGTTTGCAGAAGCGGAAACCAATTTACAAACGCTTAATCAGTTGCAACCTTGGCAAGTTTGGTCTTTTGGTCCTGTGTTAATGAATGCGGGTCAAGTTGTGGTTACCCCCACCACCAAAGTTCCATATGAATTAACGAGTAATCCAAGAACCGCCATTGGCCAAATTTCTCAAAATCAATTCATCTTTGTCGTTTCAGATGGTCGAACAGAAGAAAGTGCCGGTTTATCTGTCTATGAGCTTGCTTCAATCTTTGTCGAATATGGTGCAAGTTTTGCCTATAATCTCGACGGTGGTGGTTCGGCAACCATGTGGTTTAATGGAAGAATTATCAACAAACCTGTCAACAGTGGTTCTACCATTTCTGAACGATCGATCAGCGATATTGTATACATTGGTTATGCATTATAAATTAAGAATATTCTTGGGTTATTTCGTTTCCAGTCTATTCCTTGGAATTTTTTCATTCGTATATTTAAGTTTTGTACCTGGGGTATTGAATATTTGGATGGTGGGTGTTTTTTCCATTCCACTTTTAGGGAGTACTTTAGAGTTATGGAGACGAAAAAATAATCAAGCATCTTTAGGTTGGACGTGCTATCGATTAGGACTGATAACATTTGTAGTTCAATTGATATTAAAAGGTGTATACGAAATTGCCCTAACCGGTTTTAGAGGTGAATTATATTTCTTTTTTACAGCAACCTTTTTGTTGGTGTTAGGATTATATATTCAGTTTAAAGAATAACTCGCCACTGATTGGCTTTTGCGTGTTGAAGTAATTTTTTATCAGGGGTGACACAAATCGCTTCTTTAACTTTGGATAATAAAGTTATGTCAGCAAAAGAGTCAGAATAAGCTTTTGTTTTTTCCCAAAGAATTGTTTTAAAGTGGGCGATTAATGAGGGAACTTTTAAATCGGCTGATAAAATCTTTAGTTTGGGATTTACTTGTCCTTGTTGGTTAAATAACGATGTGCCTAGAATATGGTCAAATCCAAGGTGACGATAACGTTCGAGAAATAAATCAAAGTTTCCTGAAACTAAAACCGTGGTATGACCTTCTTGTTTGTCTTTTTGAATTTGTTTCACTACTTTTTTATGGAGTTTAGCTTTTGATTTTTCATATAAAGAATCTAGAAATGAACTGAGTTGCTCTAAAGATACAGAACCAAATAACTCTCCAACTTGTGCCATCGCCCAATAGCGAAATTGATCTTTTTTTATTCCAAATATTTTAAGTTTAAGGAGTAAATAGCGAAGATAAATTCTGGTTTTAATCTTATTAAATTGTGTTGGTGAAAGTTTTAATTCTTGCCAATGTTGAAGAATAAAAGGTACGGTTTGTGCTTGCAATAACGTTCCATCAAAGTCATAAATTGCTAGTTTCATTTGAAAGTATTATATCAAGAATCGCAATGAATCAATGGTACTTGTTTATAATGAAATCAAGGAGAAGTACACATGAAAAATCTATTGAACAAAGTCTTTGTCATTACTGGTGCTGGTAATGGAGTTGGGCGAGCGTTAACCTTAGAACTTCTTCGTCAAGGTGCTAAAGTTGCAGCCTTAGATATTTCAGAAACTTACTTGCAGGAAACTCAGCGCGTTGCCAATTCAAATAAGAATAACCTAAGAACTTATGTAGTCGATATTACCAACGATGAACGCGTTGCCAATTTACCTAGCATCATTGAAAAAGATTTTGGTCAAATCGATGGGCTGATTAATAATGCAGGCATTATTCAACCCTTTGTCAAAGTCATGCAATTACAAAGCAAGGACATTGATCGTGTGATGCGTGTGAATTTCTATGGAACATTAAACATGTGTCGTGCTTTCTTGCCTTATTTAGTGAGGCGACCTGAAACTAACTTAGTTAATATCTCGAGTATGGGAGGGTTTACACCGGTACCAGGTCAAGCAATCTATGGTGCATCCAAAGCTGCGGTCAAATTATTAACAGAAGCTTTATATGCAGAATTAAAAGGAACACCTGTCGGTGTGACGGTAGTTTTTCCAGGTGCGATTGGCACTAACATCACAAAAAACTCGGGTGTCGATATGAATATGTCGAAAGAAGATGCAGAAAAAATGGCGAAATCTCAAAAAACATTGAGTCCTGAAAAAGCCGCCAACATGATTATCAATCTCGGCATCAAACAAAATCGATATCGTTTGGTTGTAGGAAGTGATGCTTCTGCACTGGATAAAATCAGTCGGTTATTTCCAAAGTTTGCAACCAACATGATTGCAAAAGCAATGAAGAATTTACTTAAGTAACATTTATCGTTTTAGATATTCGCGATGACCATTCACAATCGCGGTTAAGACAAACCGGTGCTTGGAATTGGGGATTGTAGAGGTAAAATTTAGACTTTTTTCACGATGTTCATAACCACTCATCAATCTTTCATAGGTTGAAAAATCTGCTTTTCTTCTTTGATTAACAAGACTTAAAAATGCTTTTTTATCAATTACTTTTTCATAATGAGGTTGCATGGTTAGATAGAAGGTTTCTCCGGTTGCTCCTGATCCATAAGAAAACATCCCAATCGTTTCATTTGCTAAAGAATTAGGATAGGTTGTTAGTAATGAAATCAAAGACAGATATAACGAGCCGTTGTAGATATTACCGACATCTTTGTTGAAGGCTTTGGTTGCCATTAACGTTTCTGGTGATAGCGGTGAAGTCAAAACTTCAGAAGCTTTATCACTCATGGTCGCAAACGGCATATGAAAGCAAACAAACTTCAAAGGTTTCTCTGGTCTCACTTGTTTCAGTAATTCTTTATAACTGCGAATGGATAATTTACCATCGACAATTGGCACTTG
>JBEDEK010000036.1:0-5036 GCA_041175745.1 Bacillota bacterium
TTTTAGGAGTGGTGCAACTTAATATATGATTTATTCTTTAACTGGATTAGTCGTTAAATTACAATCCGATCATTTGGTGATCGAAGTTCAAGGGGTGGGTTATTTTGTTTACATTACCAAACCCGAATCTTTTCAATTAAATGAAATCAATCATGTTTATACCTATCATGTTATTCGTGAAGGCGACCAATTTTTAGTTGGATTTGCCAAACTCCTGGAAAAACGAATTTTTGAACAATTACTCTCCGTCAAAGGAATAGGGCCTAAGACCGCGATCGGTGCATTATCTGGGGCATCACCCGATCAAATTATTCAAGGGATTAATGAAGGTAATGTTGCTTTTTTAAAGTCCTTACCTAGTATCGGTCCAAAAGCTGCAAGTCAAATTATTCTAGACCTAAAAGGCAAGATTACATTTGATACACCAAAGGTGTCATCGAAAGAAGATACTCGTTTAATTGAAGTCAGAGATGCTTTAAAATCTTTGGGATTTAAAGCTAATGAAATCGATCGTGCTTTAAAGGACATGGTTGTTGAATCTGCCAATACGGAACAACTGATCAAAATTGCCTTGAAACGATTAGGTAAATGATGATGGCACGAATTGTTGATGCAAAAAAACTTCAAGAAGAAGTGAGCGAAGAATTATCTCTTCGCCCGCAGTTACTGAAAGAATATATTGGTCAAAGACAACTTTTAGATAACCTAAAAGTCTTTATTGGTGCTGCTAAACACCGCCAAGAAACCCTTGATCATTTACTTTTATATGGGCCACCAGGCTTAGGGAAAACCACGCTTGCCCACATCATTGCCAATGAAATGAAAAGTCAAATTAAGACTGTAACGGGTCCTAGTATTGAACGTACGGGTGACCTTGCCGCCGTTTTAACGGCGCTTGAACCGGGAGATATTTTATTTATCGATGAAATCCATCGTCTTCCTGCGATTGTTGAAGAAGTCCTATATGGCGCAATGGAAGACTTTCATGTTTCAGTATTAGTCAATCGAGAAGGTAGTAGTCGGACGATTAATTTAGCATTGCCTCCTTTTACCTTAATCGGGGCGACCACCCGTGCTGGTGATTTATCCTCACCTCTACGTGGACGTTTTGGCATCACTGAAAAACTTAATTTTTATAGTCAGCAAGAAATTGAAGCCATCATAAAACGAACCGGAAAAGTTTTACATATGCCTATTGAAGATGCAGCAATTACAGAATTAGGTAAACGATCACGAGGGACACCGCGAATTGCCAATCGTTTGTTTAGACGAATTCGCGATTTTGCCCATTTTGAAAAACAAAACTCCATCAATTTAGAACTCACCCAAAAAGCTTTACAAGCTTTGAAGGTCGATCCATTGGGTCTTGATGATGTCGACATTCGTTATTTATTAGGAATTATTGATCGATTTAAAGGTGGACCAGTTGGACTTGAAGCCTTAGCATCTGCGATTGGTGAAGAAATTATGAATTTAGAAGACGTTTATGAACCATACCTTTTACAGATTGGTCTCATTAACCGTACCCCTCGAGGCCGTGTAGCAACAGAAAAAGCATATCAACATCTTAAACGTCCTTTTCAAGGTTTATTGTTCTAAAAAACAAGTTTTTTCAACTTTATTTCGTTGAATTTGGCATCAAAACATAGTAAAGTGTTATAGCGACATTTGTCGTTTAAAAGACCTTTCGGAGGATCAAACATGCGAAGAATTTGGAGTTATCTTATTTTATCTTTAACAACGCTCATTTTGATTGGCGTTAACTTCCTTTCGGTTGTCGGTGGTTTGAATACAAACTTGGAATTTACCTCCGGTAAAGAAATGGTCTTTAGAATTTCGGATAAAGTGAATGAAGATGCTGCTTTTGAAGATAATGAAGCAGTCAGCACCATCGCGAATGCCATGATCGATCGCTTAGAAAACGCATTGGTCACCAAATACGAAGTATTGGTCGAAGGCAATGATCAAATCAGAGTGACTGTTTCAGAAAACTCGGACACGCAATATACCCGCTTACAAAACTACTTGGGTTTCGATGCTGAATTTACTTTGTGCACAACAACAGAAGTTTGCGCAACCAATGAACAAATGTTCAATGGTCAAACGGCCCGAATTGAGTATAAAGGACAAAATCCTTTTGTTGTCTTTTCAGTTGAAGATTTAACGTATTTAAAAGAAGTGCTAATCACCGAAGCGGGTGGTGAAGAATCAACCGACGGAGAACTATTACTTTGGGCAGGAAAAGTTGAAGAAGATTCTTATTCCGAATCCTTGAACAATCCTGAAATCGCAAAAAAGATTTTGTTACGTTTCCCTGTCAACAATTTATGGTGGGATACAGAAACCAAATCCGAAATTGCTTACTTGGTTTCACCCTCTCAATTCGGTCAACCCAACGAAAATAATATCTTCGCTTCTACCGTTGTTGCCCAAGCGAATGAAGAAGCAATTTATTATCGCAATTTATTTAACGCAGGTGATTTAGCATACTCAGTTGAATTCTTATATACGCAAAATGTTCCAGCAGCAGTAGAAGCCCTTTTGTCACTGGAAAATATTCTTTTACTTGCGAACAGTCAAACCTTGTGGGCAATGGTGATCGCTATCGTAATGATGGTTGTCGTTTTAGTTATTGTTTATCGACTTGGTTCTTTAGGCGTAATTACAACAACATCACTCTCCATCTTTGTCACATTATTTACATTTATTACCTTAAACTTAGAGTTTTCGAGTGGTGCTCTAATCGGATTTTTAGCGATTGGTATTCTCGGTATCCTTACTTCAGTCATGTATTTAAACTACACTCGTAGGGAAATTTATCAAGGAAGAAGTTTTAAGAAAGCTCACGCCGAGGCGAATGGCCAATTATTACCATGGATCATCGACATAACTGTTATTGGTCTTGTATTTGGTTTATTCCTTTACATATTCGGTGGTAATCTTGCACAAAGCTTAGCAGTTATTTTCATGATTGGTTCCGTTACTAACGCCATCGTCGTTTATTTGGGAAATCAATTGTTGTTTGGTCAATTCTTACTAGCTAATATTTTATCGAAAAAGTTGGAATGGTTAAATTTGAAGGCTTCCCTTATTCCTGATTTATTGAAGAATGAAAAACCTGTTTATGTTGGTCGATTCGCGACGCGTGATTTTGCTTCCAAAGGTCCCTTACTTTCGCCTATTGCCATGATCGGAGGTCTTTTAACTTTAGTCGCCATGGTGACATTATCGAGCTTTAATTTAACTCCGATTGCTTCTCCTACTCAAACAAGCAATGCTCGCCTCTATTTAGAAGCAAAGGAATTCTCTCAATTTGAAACCACTGCAGATTTACAAGTTTTAATCGATGATCTATTTATTGACGGTGAATCCATAACCTTAAGTGAACCAACTATTCAAGTCCATGATTTAACTCGTCGAGAAAATGAAATTGCGGTTGAATATAGAATTTTTGTTGCAGAACTTGCAATCGAAACTTTAGAAGGTGTTACCTTTAGTTTTAATAATGGCACGGATCCAATTATCGAAGCTGACAATTTCAATGATCTATTAGAAGAAGTCATCACGCTTGTCTATGAAGATGATCAGGTGACGATGGTGGGTTTCTATCCTTCCGAAACACTCACCAATCAACCTACTATCATGGAAATGACTTTTGGGGCTTTACTCGCCATCCTTTTAGTGACAGTTTATCTATTGTTACGACATGGTATTGCAAAAGCATTGACCACCACTTTGATTAGCGCAGCTTTAGGTTTATTAACCTTAGGATTGTTTGTTGCGACGCGAATTCCTTCACCATCTACGATTACTTTAAGTATGGTCATGATTGCTTACTTAGCAATGCTTTCAATTCTATCCATTTTCATGCGCGCCAAAGATCTTCAAGGTAATCAAAAAGATCGCCCAGTTTCCATCGACGATTTCACATTATCCTTAAAGAAAGCATCTAGTCAAAATGCTGCACCTATTTTCTTAGCTGTTCTCGGATTAGTCTATCCAGGACTCACCTATTTAGCCATAGGTCCTGGTGCTTTACAAGGATTATTTGCCGCCATCTTATTGGGAAGTGCCATGGTTGCTTTATTTACTACCGCGATTATCCCTGCGGTATTCAAACCAATCTATCAATTATTTAGTGGCTTAACTCAGACCTTAAGTTTTGAATGGTTACCGAAACGTAAGGCAAAATTGAAATTAGAAGAAACCACCCGAAGTACCGAACCACAAGAAGCAACTTATATCGGGATTAACGACTAAAATAACTTCTTATAAAACCCTATCATCGATAGGGTTTTTTAATGAATTTGATATAATGATGGACGATGAGTTCAAATAAAAAAACTTCCACATTTCATACCTTTGGAGACGTTGCCGAAAAATATTTTGCGTACATTAGCAATTCTGAAGATCGGGCGCTGATTGAGCGGGCCTATAAATTCGCCGATGAAAAGCACACAGGTATTTTAAGAAAAAGCGGTGAACCCTATATTCACCACTTAATTGAAGTCGCTTATATCTTAGCGTCACTTCAAGGTGGTCCTCACACCATTGCTGCTGGTTTTTTACATGATGTAGTCGAAGATACTTCGGTTACAGTTGAAGATTTAAAAAGAATTTTTAATGAAGATATCGCCTCCCTTGTTGAATCACTGACCAATATTCAGCGCCTTAAACTTTCACATCGAAAACCAGAAGATTTTGCAGCAGAAGACCATCGAAAAATTTTTTTAGGTATGGCTAGAGACATTCGTGTCATTATTATTAAACTTGCCGACCGACTTCATAATATGCGTACGCTTCAAGCTTTATCCCCGACACGGCAAAAGGTTCTTGCCAAAGAATCGTTAGAAGTGTTTGCTCCCATTGCTCACCGTTTAGGGATGTTTGAAATCAAAACAGAACTCGAAGATTTATCCATTCAATATTTAGAGCCTGAAAAATTCCAAATGGTCGTTGATCAAATGGATAAGCGCACAAAGAATCGAGAAAAATCCCTCGATGAAGTTAAAAAGAAAATCGCCGATATGTTATTG
>JBEDEK010000037.1:0-4008 GCA_041175745.1 Bacillota bacterium
TAATACCGATATGGGAACGGAAGGTACGCTTCGGATGGGTGGTGATATCCACACCATCCACATAAATATTTCCCATATCCCCTTCTTTAAAGTCATAAAATCTCAGTAATAAGTTGGTCAATGTTGATTTTCCAGAACCGGTGTGGCCCACCAAACCAATCATTTGACCTGCATCAATCTTTAGGGTAATCCCTTTGATAATAGGATGCCCTTTTTCATATGAAAACCAAACATTATCAAACAGGATGTCACCACGATATCGAGGAATGGTGGTTAAAGCATTATCCTCTTGCTCACCATCAATGACCCTAAAAATTCTTTCGCTCTTCACTAACGAGTGTTGGAGGTTACCAATTTCTCTAAACAAGGTTCCCACTGGTTCAATTAATCGTGATAAATAATCGTTATAAGCGTAAATAATACCAGCACTAATCGCAACCCCACTAATCGATAAATAACCGTAACCAAAGAAAATGACGATAAAAGCGGTGACTAAGGCCCCCACCAAACGAATCATGTTCCAACCAATCGAGAGATGTAAGTGTTGTTCTTTAAGAATTTCCTTTTGAGTATCAAAAGAAAGTTGATCAAACTTTTGTTCAATCGACTTTCTAAAATTAAAGATTTGCAGGATGGAAATCCCATTAATGATTTCGTTGAGCTGAGCGGTGATCATCGAAGAGTTTTCGTTGACCTTCACAGCAAGTTTGTTTAATTTTTTCACAAAGAAACGTAACCATACATACACAACCGGGAAGAAAATAAAGGTTAAGAATGCGAGGGTTGGATTTAAATAAAACATTCCTACATAGGCAAACATAACGGCCAAAGAAGCATTTACTAATAGGTTCATGATGGTGGAAAATAACCCCATCATGCCGCCAACATCGCTGATAACACGGTTCGCAATCTTACCAGAAGGTTCGCTTTCGAAATAGGCCATCGGCATCCGTTGCAAAGACCTTACAGCGTCTTTTCGAGCATCTCTTACCATGTTGACCGTAATCATCCCTGTACTGATACGTTGAATGTAGGTAAATAAAATTTGTAAGAGTAAACGCACAAATAATAAAGCGATTAACCAGATGAGAGGTTCAACGCTTGGTTGATAAAAAGCAAACACTTCATCTCTGGATAATGGTGTTACTTCATAGGTAAAGGTTTGATTATCTGGGGTGATGATGGTGAGCTGTTGATCATTGAGGATTTTTTGACCAATGACCACAACATCTTCAGAGAAATAATATTGGGTGCCAATGACCACAATTGAAACACCATTTTCTGTCATGGTTTCTTGTTGAAAATAACGATTGTCATAAGCCACTGTATTGACTGTTTTACTGGTTTCATACCAAGGTTTTTCAATACCAACCAAATAGTCATCAATAATCGATTTTACAATCAATGGCGCGACTAACCCTAATAACTGCACGACTAACATGGCCCCAATTGTCAAGGTTAGTAATCCTTTATAAGGGATGATGTAACGCCAAACTTTTTTGATGGTTTTAAACATAACAACTAATCCTCAAGTCCTGTCAGTTGGGTGATATATTGCCGCTTGTACCAACCATCTTCACGAATGAGCGATTCATGTGTACCTCTTTGACTAATTTCGCCTTGCTCTAGCACTAAAATTAAATCTGCTTCTTGAATCGCGGAAAAACGATGCGTAACAATAATATTTGTTTTCCCTTTTCTTAAATCCTTGAGATGTTGAACAATCGTTCGTTCGGTTTTCATATCGACCGCACTGAGAGAATCATCAAGAATTAAAATTTGTGGATCTTTAATTAACGCTCTGGCAATGGATAATCGTTGCTTTTGTCCACCCGACAAATTAACACCGGTTTCCCCCATCATCGTTTGTAAGCCAGATTGTAAGTAAGGTAAATCTTTTTCAAAGTCTGCCATCTTCACTGCACTCTTCACCACTTCTTCCGAAGCGTTTGGTTTACCAATTTTGATATTTTCTTCAACGGGCAATTTAAACAAAATATGCGATTGAGGAACATAACCGACCAACTGACGAATATCTTCAATCTTAAAACGTTCAATCGGCGTGTTATCGATGAGAACGGAACCCTTTGAAACATTAAACTCACGCAGTAATTGCCGAATCAGGGTTGATTTTCCCGCACCCGTTGGGCCTACAATCCCGATGGTTTGACCCTTGTGGATACTAAAAGAAATATTTTTAATTACCGGTTGTTTATCAAAAGGATATTGGAAAGTCACACCTTTAAAATCAATGGTTTGGAAATCAAGAATGGCTTGAGAAGAAGAACTATCATGAACCACCGGTTCATGTTTCATCACTTCATCCATCCGATCAATGGCAATCGTCGCTTGATTTAATTGGGCAAAGATGCCAGAGATCGAAATAAATGGACCAAATAACATCCCGATATAAGTCACAAAAGTGATAAGTCCGCCCAATGACATCGTTTGTTGAATGATGAAGTAGGTGCCAAAAGCAAACGCTAATGTATAGGCGATCCCATAAATGACTTCAAATAAAGGGTTAAACCAGTTTTCAAATTTAACAATGTATCGCCAAGATTCAATATCGTTGGTGATTTCTTGATGTTGTTTCTTCAAATCAATATCTTCTTGAACGTAGGCACGAATGGCTTTTTGACCCTCCACGGATTCCAACATTTTTTCGGTAAAAGCGGCATAAATATCTCGGTGTTTTTTAAAATACTTTCTTTTACCCTCACGAATTAAATTAAGAATGGTTAACCCAATCGGCATGATGATCACGGAAATGAGTGTCAGTTGCCAACTGATGGTCACCATCATTAAGGTGAGCGTAATTAATATAAAACCAATATTAAAAACCAAACCTTCGAGTAGTCCGGTGGCAGATTGAATGATGGAATCAAGATCGCCAGTGACACGGGATATTAAGTCTCCCTTTTGATATTTCTCATAGAAGCTCGAGTCCATATTAAATAAATGACCAAGATATCTTTTTCGCATCGTATGGGCAAGTTGTTGGGATTTTTTGACGGTGGTGAAGTTATAAGCATAACTTAATCCATAACGAATCACAGGGAAAGCTACCAAAGAACCACCCAAAAAGATTAATGATGAATAGGTGAGACCACCAGAAATGATCGTGTCAATGGATAAGCCTAGTAACCAACCAGGTATGAGGGCAAATAGAGCAATACTGACCAACAAGACAAACATCAAAACATAAGTTTTCCATTCTTGTCTTACATACCAACCTATATGTCTCAATAACTTATTCATAATCTCAGTTTTCCAAGAGCATTATACCCTTAATAATTCTTGATTGTTATGATCTCAATCCAAGGAAATCCTTCATCGTTAATCTATTTTATTGGTGTTAAAATATGGATATGGCAATCATGAAAAATAAAGACTTTACCACAGATAAAAATAACCTTGTGACTAAATATCATGCCAATGGTAAAACGATTTGGTCCAAAGGAAAAATTATCAATGGTCTTCCTGAAGGTTATTGGGAGTGGTACCGCATCGACCAAACCATTAAACGTTCTGGTTACTTTCAAGCTGGAGAGCCGGTTGGAACGTGGACGACATATGATTTAAAAGGTAAACCCTATAAAATAACAACGAAGGAAAAACCATATGGAAAAAAATAAAACGTTAACCAAAGAAGAACTGTTAAAAGTTTTAGAACTACGATTTGAATCCAACCCACATCGTCACATCGGCATAACCTGGAAACAAGTACAAGAAAGAATCAAAAACCAACCCAAAAAATTAGATGCGCTTTTACAAATGGAACTGACAGACGGAGAACCCGACGTCGTCTCTAGAGATCCTAAGACCGGAACCATTACTTTCTTTGATTGTGCTTTGCAAAGCCCAAAAGGAAGAAGAAGTGTTTGCTATGATCAAACCGCATGGGATGATCGAAAAGAATTTAAACCCAAGGCTGGAAACGCGGTTACAATCGCAACATCCATGGGCACAAAATTATTAAATGAACAACAATATTTACATTTACAA
>JBEDEK010000038.1:0-4020 GCA_041175745.1 Bacillota bacterium
TTTAAACTTGAAATTGAAGAGGGTGAAACCGTTGTAGAATTAAAATTCTTTGAAAACAATGATACTACTCGAACTAGAGATACCTTTAAATTTGAATATGAAATAGAAGATGGAGAAACCATCCTTGAAATTAAATTTGATATACAGGGCGTGGATGGAAGAATTAAGGGTAAGATTTCAGTTTATGTGATTCCGGTTTTGAATGCTCAAAATGAAATCATTGGCTATCGTTATCAAGCCATTCAATTCAACGAAGATGGAGAACGTGAAGAGGGTGAATGGGAAGATGACCGTCATGGACCTAGAGGTGATCACCGTGATGAAGATGAAGATCAAGAAGACAATGAAGTCGATGAAGACAGTGAAGATGATGAAGATTAACTTAATTTGACTATTAATAAAGTTAATTTATAATGAACTTAACATCTCATAGGGGGAGTTATTCATGGCAATCATGACAAAAGACGACGTTTTAGCTATTGCTAAAAAGGAAGATGTTCGCTTTATTAGAATGCAATTTACCGACATGCTAGGGATGGTTAAATCTGTTGATTTACCGATTTCGCGCTTAGAGGACGCTCTCAATAACAAAATTATGTTTGATGGGTCCTCGATTGAAGGTTTTGTGCGCATTAAAGAAGCTGATATGTATTTATATCCAGATTTATCAACATGGCAAATTCTTACTTTTGAAAGTTTAGCCTTGGGAAAAGTCGCACGATTGGTTTGCGATGTTTATACACCTAAAGGTGAGCCTTTTGAAGGCGATCCTCGGTTTATTCTCAAGAAGGCGATTAAAAGGATGCAAGATGCTGGTTTCTCTGCCTTAAACGTTGGCTTTGAACCAGAATTTTTCTTGTTTAAAGTCAAAGATGGCAAGCCAATTATTGAACCCAACGATGACGCGGGATATTTTGATTTAGCACCGATGGATGGTGATAACTATACCCGTCGTGATATCGCGATTGAACTTGATAAGTTAGGGTTAATGGTCCAAGCTTCTCACCACGAAGTGGCGGTTGGTCAACACGAAATTAATTTCAGATTCCAAGATGTTTTAAAAGCATGTGATAATCTACAACTCTTTAAAACAGTTGTTAAGGTCATCGCTCACAAGCATGGTTTACATGCCACATTTATGCCTAAACCGATTTCGGGGATTAACGGTTCAGGGATGCATACGAATATGTCTTTAGCAAACGCTAAAGGTGAAAACGCATTTTATGATCCTAAAGGCGATATGCAATTATCAGATGTTGCACGTAAGTGGATGACGGGTATTTTAAATCACTCACGCTCAATCGCAGCATTAACCAATCCTACAGTCAATTCTTATAAGCGGATTATTCCTGGATACGAAGCCCCTTGCTATGCATGTTGGTCTGATGCAAATCGATCGGCAATGATTCGCATTCCTGCAGCCCGTGGTGCCTCTACACGCACCGAATTACGTAACGTGGACCCACTCGCCAATCCTTATCTAGCCTTAGCCTTTATTCTAACTGCTGGTCTAGAAGGCATTGCCTCAAAGGATCCTAAAACCATTCCTCCTGTCTACGACAATATCTTTGAATTAACACGTGAACAACGTGAAGCACAAGGAATTCAAAACCTTCCTGAAAACTTAAAAGATTCACTAAAAGAAATGAAGAAAGATCCGATGATGTTAGCCGTCCTTGGTAAACATACTTACGATAAATACATTCTCGCCAAAGAAAAAGAATGGGATGATTATCGAACCTATGTTTCTCAATGGGAAATCGATCGTTATCTACATTTATAAGATTAAAGTTTACAAAGAAAAAACCTTCACGAAAGTGTGAAGGTTTTTTTAATTCATTTAAAAATTTATTTGATTGAAGGAGCCCAATTACCTTTTTCAAAAATAGGAACGGCAACACCTTTACGATTGTATCCTGTGATTTTTAAATCGCGACTACCAATCATAAAGTCCACATGAATCATCGAACGATTACAACCAATCTCTGTTAATTGTTGGGGTGTCATCGTCGCATAACCTTTAATGGAATTCACATAAGCGCGACCCAAGGCAATATGGCAAGCGGCATTTTCATCAAATAAGGTGTTGTAAAATAAAAGACCAGATTGTTGAATCGGTGAATCAAATGGGACCAAGGCTAATTCACCAATGCGGGAAGCACCTTCATCCATTTTCACCATTTGTTCTAAAAGCTTTTGATTTTTTTTGGCTTCGACTTTGACAACTTTACCACCGGCAAATGTCACTGCAAAATCTTCAATCAATTCACCTTGATAAGATAAAGGTTTTGAGGCGACAACCTTACCTTCAGCTTTGCCAGCTTTTGGGGTAATAAAAACTTCTTCGGTAGGCATATTGGGATTATAGAAATGACCATCGATGAGTTTTTCTCCACCACCCAACCAACGCGCTTCTGGAATCATCCAAATTTTAAAGTCGGTTCCATTTGCCGATTGGAAGTGAAGGTAGTCTAGGTTCAAGGCATCGAGTTGCTTACTACGTTGTTGTAGCGTTGCATTATGACGGTCCCATTCTTTTAATGGGTCGTTGGTAACACGCGTGGCTTTGATGATAGCTTCCCACATCGCTTCAACTGCTTTATCCCCTTTTAATTTAGGAAAGACTTTTTCAGCCCATTTGATGGATGGCACGCCAATAATAGTCCATTGAAACTTATTATCCATTTGTTCACGATATTTAAGGATTTGTGGGGTAGTAATTTTAGCAACATTGGTAAGTTTGCTTTGATCAGTACCTTTCATCCCATCTGGATCAACCGAGCGAATATGAATTTGCGCCGGTAAGGTTTTAACGTTATGCGCCATTTCGGCATGTTGCCATTCCGGAATTTCGGCCATGACTTCTTCTTTCATCTCTAGCGCATTGACTCGACTGATGGGTTGATGCGTCCACTTGACACGAACGGAACGTGCACCAGCGGCATATGCTTCTTCAACTACCATCGTAATAAACTCAGGTTGATCGAGTTCAGCATGGACAATCACATCTTGTCCGGGTTTAACATTGACACCACGTCTGACCGCCAATGTTGCAAATTGTCTTAATTTTTTAGCATCCATAAAAAGCTCCTTATATTAAGGGTATTATATGCTTTTATTATGTGAAGGCAAATTTAGATTAATCAATCAATCTTCTTTTACTTTTGATTTGAATTGTTGTGTGTAGGCTTCCCAAAGATTTTTTAATAAAGATAGACGTGTCAGTAGACCGATTCCACCAGGAACCGGTGTTTGTAACGCAACGTGTCGACCAGGTTTAACATCACCAAATATCTGACCATCTTCTCGTGTGATACCGATATCAACAATCCATGCGGTTGGTTTCACTTTTTGATTTGAAAGATACCACTTTTTACCAACAGCAACACAGATTAAATCAGCATTTGCTAACAAAGCGTTTCTATCTTCTTCTTTGGTTTTAGAATGGGCAATAGTGACGGTCGCATGGCGATCCAGTAAGGCAGTCGCCAATGGACGTCCCACAATATAAGAGCGACCAAGAATGAGGGCATGTTTACCAACAAATTCAAAACCACTCGCGGCTAAATAATCGACAATGCCCTTTGGGGTGCAGGCCATCATCGGTGATAAAGGATGAAATCCATCCACATCTTTATGGGGAATGACTGCTCGACGAATCACAGATGCATCAATGTGCGCCGGTAGAGGCACTTGAACAATGACGCCATGGACCAAGGGGTTTTGATTGTGCTTTTGTATTTCTCGAAGTAAATCTTCTTGGGTAATCGATGTTGGTAAGCGAAGATGCGTTGCTTGAAAACCAACCTCTTGGCAATCTGAAAGTTTACCGCGTATATAAATGTTTGACCCTTCATTTTCATTCGCTTGAATAATCACCAAATGAGGTTTGGTGGAAAGACCTTGAGCTAATGCTTGTAGGTGTTTTTTTTCTTGTTGAATATATTGTGCGATTGTCATAAGCATAAAAATTATATCAAATTCAACCAAATAAAAACGAGGGACATCATCCCTCGTCTA
>JBEDEK010000039.1:0-13818 GCA_041175745.1 Bacillota bacterium
CATTATAAGATTCCAATAATGTATTGAGTTCATCATTGTAATTTGTACCATTAGTAGATGCATTATTTCTAGCGGTTTCTTTAACACCATCAACACTAATATCAGCTTTTCTAAGAATTTCGGCCTTGAGGGCTTGGGTTTCTGCATCTTCTTGATTGATTTGATTTCGAATCACTAATTCAGTAACGGATTCAACAAATTTTGAGACCCCGAATTCGTTGTCTCTATAATTACCGAAAAGTTGGTCGGCGGTGTACCCAGTAGAGTTGCCATCCTTGTCTTTCATGGTAATTAAATAGCCATCACTATTTTCAGTAACAGGGTTGCTGCATGCACTTAATGTGACGAGCGTGGCCAAGGCAAAGGATGCGATGGCAAATTTCGTGCGATTCATTTCTTAAGAATCCTCCTAGCAATAAAGCATAGTTATTTTATTATTTTATGAGGTTATATTCAACAAATATCTACTTTTTTAAATTAAAAGTCATACGGTTAAATTTAAAAACCTCAGAAATAGCAAGAATAACGGCAGAAATTACTATATCATAAGGTTTGTTATATCAATGTAAATAACTTAAAATATACCTTTGAAGGAGAATATTATGGCAAAATTGGAAATAAAAAATTTGTGGGTAAAGGTAGCCGACATTCATATTTTAAAAGGTGTTAATTTAACGATTCAAGATCATGAGACGGTTGCGTTGCTTGGTCCAAACGGTCATGGTAAGTCCACCCTGTTATCTGCAATCATGGGTCACCCCAAATATGAAATTACTGAAGGCGAAATTCTTTTAGATGGCAAAAATGTAAGAGAAATGGAAGTAGATGAACGTTCACGAGCAGGTTTGTTTTTAGGTATGCAACATCCCTCCGAAGTTCCTGGCGTTATTAATTCCGATTTTTTAAAAGCTGCGATTAATGTTCGCCGTGAAAAGCCAATCAATCTTGTTGAGTTATATAAAAAGTTAGATGATGCTTCTAAACAAATGAAAATACCGATGGAATTAAGCCATCGCCATTTAAACGAGGGTTTTTCTGGAGGAGAACGTAAAAGAAATGAAATTCTTCAATTATTATTACTCAAACCTTCGATTGCCATGTTAGATGAAATTGACTCAGGTTTAGATGTGGATGCCTTACAAGCGGTTAGCGAAGCGATTAAGAAAATCCAACGTGAAACGAAAATGAGTTTTTTAATTATTTCTCACTATGCAAGACTCTTCCAAATGATTCAACCAACAAGAGTTGTCGTCATGATTAACGGAAGAATCGCAGTTGAAGGTGGTCCAGAAGTGATTACCAAAGTTGATGGATCTGGTTATGAATGGCTAACAAAAGAGTATGGGATTAGCATCAAGAAAGAAGATAAAAATGCCAAACCCATTTCAATGAACACCATTTCTATTGGTGCTTGTGCAACCAATGAGGCAACGAAGTATGCAAAGAAATAAACTGATTGCTAATCAATCAGTTTTCCATATTCCTTCTTCAAAGGTTAGAACGCACTATTTGTTGGATTTAAGTGCAGTGACTTTTTCACCGATTCATTTAGTGATTGCACCCAATGCCGACATAGACCTACTCATTCAAAATGGAAAACAAGATTTGAAATTAGAAGTTGATATCGCGGATTATGTTTCAGGCAAGATTCAATTTGCGATGTTTGGTGAAAATAAAAACTTTATTTGGCAAGCTTCAGTTGGTGCCAATGTTAATCTAGAAGCTGCGATTGCCGACTTTACAGAAGGCAAAGGCAGAGTGATGATTAGTTTTGAAATGTTAGGTAGGGATTCTCAAGTTGAATGGAGAACCGCTGCACTTGCGAGTCATCATGACCGAAAATTTTACTCTGTTAATTTCACCCACAAAAACTTTAATACCTATGCCAATATGACAAATTATGGCGTTACCGAAGGCCAAAGTAGCCTTCAATTTACTGGTACGGGTCATATACTAAATGGTGCTAAATTCTCTAAGACACACCAAGCTGCCAAAATTATGGTGTTTGATGAAAAATGTTTCGGTCGAGCCGATCCCGTTTTAAAAATTGATGAAAATGAAGTTGAGGCATCACACGCAGCAACAGTTGGTCGAGTTAATGAAGATCATTTATATTATTTGCAATCACGTGGTCTTACTAAACAAGAAGCAAAGCGCCTAATCACTCTAGGATATTTGCAACCGATTATTGGCTATTTTACAGATGAATCCATTCAAGAACTCTTATCCAAACAAATTGAATTAGGAAATCAAAAGTGAATATTAAGCAAATTCGAAAGGATTTTCCAATTTTTAAGAAGAAATTTAAAGGTAAGCCTTTGGTTTATTTTGACAATGCTTCAACCACGTTTAAACCGTTATCAGTGGTCAAAGCAATGGATCGTTATTATCTTGACTATCCGGTCAATGCCGGAAGGGGGGAATATGATTTAGCCCATTTCCTTGAAACCGAAATTGAAATCGCGAGGAAAAAAGTTGGAGATTTCATTCAAGCAAATACCAATGAAATTGTCTTTACCACTGGAACCACAATGGGAATCAATTTAATTGCCCAAAGTTATGCGATGCATTATTTGAAAGCCGGCGATGAAATTATCATTACGGAATCAGAACACGCTGCTAACGTTTTACCTTGGTATCAAGTATCGGAAAAAACAGGTGCTAAAGTGGTGATTATTGAGTTAGATAATCAACAAAGATTAACCCCTGAATTATTAAAACCACACCTTAATGAACATACAAAGATTGTTGCATTTGGTAGTGTAAGTAATGTTTTAGGCACTAGAACAAATATTCAATCGTTGACGAAGCTAGCCCATGAAGTTGGTGCAATTGTCATTGTGGATGGTGCCCAGTCAGTCCCTCATACAAAGACTAGTGTTAAAAGTGATGATATTGATTTTTTAGTATTTTCCGGTCATAAGATGCTTGGCCCAACTGGTATCGGTGTTCTCTACGGAAAAACTTATCTCTTGGAAAAAATGAAACCTTTCTTTACTGGTGGAGCGATGTCTTTACGTTTTAATAAACAACGCATGGTTAAATATGCTCCAATTCCACAATTATTTGAAGCGGGAACACAAAATTGGGCTGGTATTATTGGCTTAAAAGCAGCAATTGAATACCTAGAAAAAGTTTCTTTTAATTTTATCCATAATCAAGAAACCGCCTTGAAAGATTATTGCCTTAAAGGTCTAAAACAGATTGGCCATATCAAAGTTTATAATCCTGAAACAGATTCAGCAATCATTGCTTTTAATGTTGTTGGTGTGAATCCTCAAGATGCTGCAACTTACTTCAATAGTCAAGGCGTTGCAGTTCGATCTGGTCAACATTGTGCTCGAAATTTAGTAGACTTTTTAAAAACGGATGGGACGGTTAGATGGTCAGCGTATTTTTATAACACAATCGAAGAAGTTGATCGCTTTTTAGATGCTGCGAAGAAAGGAAGGAATTTCCTTGATGCCTACTTTCAATGATCCAACCATGATGCGTCAAATTATTATGGACCATTATGAACATCCCCGAAACCGAATGAAACTAACACAACCAGGTGTTAAAACTAAACACATGGACACATCAGGTTGTATCGATGATATCAATGTCAATCTTTTACTAGAAAATGGCATAATTAAGGCGCTTAGTTTTGAAGGAGTTGCATGTACGATTTCCACAGCATCAACTTCAATCATGACTGAGTTACTAATGGGTAAATCCAAAAAAGAAGCCAATTACATCATCGAGCAATATATGAAGATGATCCATGCGCAACCATATGATGAAAGTGTTCTAGGTGAGGCCATGGCATTCCAAAATACGTATAAACAAGCAAGTCGTATCAAATGTGCAACACTTGCCTGGCAAGGATTATCTGAGTTATTAAAGGAGGAAAAATAAATGGATAAAGACAATATTCCCCAAGACGAATATCGTTATGGGTTTAATGATAAAGATGTTTCAATTTTAAAAACTGACAAAGGAATTTCAGAATCGATAGTTCGACAAATTTCACGTCTAAAAAAAGAACCAAAATGGATGGAAGAAAAACGTGTGGAGGCTTTCAAAGTTTTTCAAGGTTTAAAAATGCCAAATTTCGGACCAGATTTAAACTTTATTGATTTTCAAACTTACACCTATTACACCAAACCTTCCGAAAGAGAAGAAACCACTTGGGATAAAGTTCCAGACACGATTAAAAATACGTTCCAAAAATTAGGGATTCCTGAAGCCGAAGCAAAGTATCTTTCCGGTGTAACAACGCAATATGAATCGGAAGTCGTTTACCACTCGATGCTAAAAGAAGTCGAAGAAAAGGGCATTAAATTCTTATCAACCGATGAAGGTTTAAAGCAATTTCCAGAACTTTTTAAACAATATTTTGGTTCAGTCATTGCGATGAATGATAATAAATTCGCCGCACTTAATACTGCAGTTTGGTCTGGTGGATCATTCATTTATGTCCCCAAAAATGTTCATTTGGATAAGCCTTTACAAGCTTATTTCCGAATTAATAATGAAAAAACAGGACAGTTCGAACGGACGCTCATTATTGTGGATGAAGGTGCAAGCGTCAATTATGTTGAAGGTTGCACGGCTCCTATTTATTCAATTGAATCCTTACATGCGGCAGTCGTCGAAATCATTGTTTTACCAAACGCTAAATGCCGATACACCACCATTCAAAATTGGTCACCTAATGTTTTAAACCTAGTAACCAAACGTGCTTACTGCCATGAAAATGCCCAAATGGAATGGATTGATGGCAATATCGGTTCGATGAAAAATATGAAATACCCGGCCGTTATTCTTGGGGGTCGCGGATCAAAAGGAACCGTAATATCAATCGCTGTTGCTGGTAAAGGTCAAGAACAAGATGCTGGAGCGAGAATGATTCATTTAGCACCAGATACTTCTTCAACGATTGTCTCTAAGACTATTGTTCGTAATGGTGGCGTTAGTAATTATCGTGGAACAGTTCGCATTCATCCACAAGCGATTAATTCGAAGAATCATACCGAATGTGACACTTTGATTTTAGATGGTCGTTCTAAAGCAGACACCATTCCTAAAGATGAAGTTTTAAACAATGAATCCTTTATTGAACATGAAGCGACTGTCAGCAAAATTTCTGAAGACCAACTTTTCTATTTGATGTCCCGAGGCCTATCTGAAGAAGATGCAACGCAAATGATTATTATGGGATTTATCGAACCTTTTTCCCGAGAATTACCAATGGAATATGCGGTTGAACTAAACCATTTAATTAAATTGGAAATGGAAGGTAGTGTCGGTTAATTTCCTATGGCGCGATATGAAGTAATCGTCATTGGTGGTGGACATGCTGGTTTAGAAGCAGCTTTTGCTGCTGCCAATATGGGTGCTAAAACCTTACTTATCACACTCAATAAAAAAATGATGGGTAACATGCCATGTAATCCATCCATTGGTGGAAGTGCCAAAGGCATTGTCGTTCGTGAAATTGATGCCTTAGGTGGAAAAATGGGTATCGGAGCAGATGCCGAATATTTACAAATGAAAATGTTAAATACCGGCAAAGGTCCTGGTGTTCAATGTTTAAGAGCTCAAGTTGATAAGTTAAGATATCCTCGCTACATGCAAAAACTTGCCGATGAAACGGAAAATCTTACAGTTAAAGAAGGCATGGTTTTAAATTTATTACATGATGA
Source organism: Bacillota bacterium (assembly GCA_041175745.1). GTDB lineage: Bacteria > Bacillota_I > Bacilli_A > RFN20 > CAG-826 > UBA970. Next base: position 5,688 of record JBEDEK010000039.1, read on the forward strand.
TCACCATGTCTTTGGAGTGGTGTTAGCCAATGGTGAATCAATTGAATCTGATGCAGTTATTTTAACAACTGGTACTTATATGGAATCGGAAGTTTTGGTTGGTTTAACCAAAAGATCCGCGGGTCCAGACGGTGAAAAACCAAGTCTAGGTTTATCACCTAATCTTGCAAAAATGGGTATTGAGTTATTCCGTTTAAAAACAGGAACGCCTCCCCGTCTAAAGCGTGACTCAATTGATTTTTCAAAGATGGATCCTCAATACCCATCTGAAGGAGAATTGTTATTTTCAAGTCTTACTCCAAAAGCAAAACCATTTGCAGACCAAGCATTATGTTACCTAATTCACACACAACCTCAAACCCACGAAATCATTCGTCAGAATTTAAAAAAATCAGCGATGTTCGGTGGTTTGGTCACAGGAGTTGGTCCACGATATTGTCCATCGATAGAAGATAAAGTTGTCCGATTTGCCGATAAAGAAAGACATCAATTATTTATTGAACCCGAATCTTCCGAAACGGATTCAATGTATCTTCAAGGCTTTTCAACATCGATGCCACCAGAAATCCAAGAAAAAATGGTCCGCTCTTTACCCGGATTAGAACAAGCGGTGTTTTTAAAATATGCCTATGCAATTGAATATGATGCAATTGTTCCGACACAATTTGACTTAACTCTAGAATTAAAAAAGTGGCCAGGACTTTATGGTGCTGGTCAGATTTTTGGAACCTCTGGTTATGAAGAAGCTGCTGGAGCCGGAATTATGGCAGGGATAAATGCAGTGAGAAAAATTCGTAAACTGTCACCTGTCATTTTAAGACGAGATCAAGCTTACATTGGCGTAATGATTGATGATTTAGTTACAAAAGGCACCCAAGAACCATATCGCTTATTATCATCTCGAGCAGAATATCGTTTATTACTTAGACACGATAATGCTGCAGCAAGACTAACTGAAATAGGTCACGACATAGGCTTAGTAAAAACAAAACAATACAATTTATTTAAACAAGAACAACAGCAACTTCAAGAAGTAGAGCAACATCTAAAATCAATTTCTATTCGCCCGAATCCTTCGATTAATGCTTTTCTTGCAACATTAGAACAAGGTGCCTTACAAGGTGGAATTACTGCATATGAATTGCTAAGAAGACCGCAAATTAAATTTAATGATTTAATCCAATTTTTTCCAACGCTCAAAGGTATTAATCTTTCAGAAGCACTTTTAACGCAATTGGAAGTCAATGTAAAATTTGTTGGTTATATCGAAAAAGAAGTCAAACAAGCCCAAGCCTTTGCAAAATATGAGGATTTAACAATTCCAAATACGATTGATTATGCAACTCTTGCAGGAATGGCAATGGAAGCAAGACAAAAACTAAGCAAAATTAGACCCTTAACGATTGGTCAAGCTTCAAGAATTTCAGGCGTAAACCCAAGTGATATTTCTCTATTAGTGATGCAAATTAAAAAAGGATTTCATCGTGGAACTATCACAGCTTAAATTAGCATTGCATCAAATTGAGGTTGCGATAGATGATGTATCCCTTTTAAATTTAAAAACCTATGCAGAAAAAGTTTTTCAAACGAATCAACTTTTTAACTTAACGGCATATCCTACCATGGAAATGATTTATGAAAAAGGCATTTATGATAGTTTATGTTTTCCACTACCTCAGTTTAAGAAAAGTGCTAGTTTATTAGACTTAGGATCTGGTGCAGGTTTTCCTGGAATCCCTCTAAAAATAATCTACCCTCACTTAGATATGTATTTATTAGAACCGACGCTTAAAAAAACCCAGTTCTTAATTGATACAATCAAACTTTTAAAACTTAAGAAAATACAAGCTTTAAGCCAAAGGGCTGAAGTTTTAGCTCGCGATAGCAGTTTTCAACCCGTTGATTATGTCGTTGCAAGGGCCGTTGCCCCCTTACCAATTCTGCTTGAGTTAACCATTCCACTTTTAAAGGTTGGCGGCCAAGCATTGGTTTATAAAGGTAGGGATTATTTAGCAGAAATCGCTTTATCCAAAAATGCCTTAAGGGTTTTAGGAGCCTCTATTGTTGAAGTTAAAACCCATCGATTACCAACTGATCACGAACAACGTTCATTACTTGTGATTGGAAAAAATATTGCCACACCTGCGAATTATCCACGAATGTTTTCACAGATTAAAAAAACTCCTCTATAATTAGTTTGATATGGGAAAAATAATTGCCATCGCAAACCAAAAAGGTGGTGTTGGTAAAACTACAACCTCCGTTTCACTTGCAAGTGGGCTTGCACATCTTGGACATAAAGTTTTAATCATCGATTTAGATCCCCAAGGTAATGCAAGTCGTGCTGTTGGTGTTGAAGTTGCAACTTTATCCCAAAGTATTTATGAAGTCATTAAAGGCACATTAACGATTCGTCAAGCGATTCGGTATACCGCGATGAAGTCTTTATCTATCCTTCCCGCCTCTTTACAATTAGCAACTGTTGAAAGTGAACTAGTTTCACGAGGATCTAGTAATCCATATGAAAAACTTAAATCAGTTGTGGATTCCGTAAAATCCAATTTTGATTATTTGATTATGGATTGTCCACCATCCTTAGGTTGGATTTCGGTTTCCGCACTTGTTGCTTGTGATAGTGTGATTGTCCCTGTTCAATGCGAATATTTTGCGATGGAAGCTGTCGCCCAAGTACTTGCTACGATTCAACAAGTCAAAAGTGATTATCATCCTCACATTAAAATCGAAGGTTTTTTATTAACGATGTATGATCCAAGAACTAGACTTGCAACTGAAATTTCTACAGAAGTTAGAGGGTTGTTTAAAGAAAATACTTTTTATACACAAATTCCAAGAAATATCTCTTTAGCTGAAGCCAGTGCAAAGGGTATGCCCATTCATTTATATCGACCAACATCGAGTGGTGCAGAAGCTTATCTTGCATTAGCCAAGGAGGTTGTTGATCATGGCAGAGCGTAAAAAAATTCTTAATCAAAGATTATCTTCTTTAATTGAAAAATATAGTTCACGTGACATTGTTCATAAACTCGAACAACAATTTAAAAGCTTACAAAAAAAGGAAATTAATCCCTCGCTGATTGATGATATTCCAGTATTAAAAGAAGTAACGATTCGCAGTGATCAATTAAGAGATTTATTAGAGAACTTAACTGAAAAACCACTACTCAATCCTTTATTGTTAAGACAAGTAAATGGTCGTTTTCAAATTGTCTTAGGTCGCAAAATTTGGTATGCAACCAAGTTATTAAAATTTCAAAAAGTTCCTGTCGTTGTCACCTCGATGTCAGACGAGGAAATGTTATTGGTGTTATTAGCTTCTTTACGCGAGGAAACAGAACAAAATGTTATGGCCATCGCCTTGGTTTGTCAGGCTTTAATTGACCAATATCAATATCGTCAAGTTGCCTTGGCTAAAATCATGCACTATTCTCGATCTCAAGTTTCAAATATTTTACGATTGTTAAAGTTACCCGTGTTCACAAGAAAGTTAATTAATGCTCAAACTATCACTTATGGTCATGCCAAAATATTAGTGACCTTAGAAACAGAGCTTATCGATAACCTCGTGCTGAAGTTAATTAAAGAAAAATTATCGGTTCGCGAATTTGAACGTCTAGTCAAAGAGCATAAACCTCAAGTCGTCAATCCGGTGAATGAGAAAAACCTAGAACAACAATTTGCGAGTCAAGTTGTGACGACAAAAAAAAGCATCAAGTTTAGTTTTGATACGTCCGAAGCCCTCGTTCAATTTGTCGATCAACTCATTCATGGAAAAAAATAATTTATCCCCACACATATACTCTTTACGATACTTAGCCTTGATCGGTGTCCTATCAGGTTTAACTTACTTACTTTATTTACCGATGCTTCGAATACCGGTAATTTTATTTTTAGAAATCAATCTCTCGGAAATTGTGATGTTTATTGGTGGTTTTTCATTAGGTCCATTAGCAGCTATATTTCTAGGCGCGTTTCGCTTTTTATTCTCCTTACCATTTACCACAACCGGTGGTATTGGAGAATTCGCTGACTTCATCTATTCACTTGCCTTCGTTTTACCAAGCGCATGGTTATACCAACGCTCAAGAACAAAACAAACCGCTATGGTAGGTTTTATCATTGGATTTGTTTTACAAATCACCATCACTTCCTTACTGAATGCCTTATGGATAACCGATTTATATCTCGATTTATTTTTGAATATTAGCCCTGAGGATTTTCTTGCTTATGTTCAAACCGCTATCCCCCAAGTCACCAATCCTTATTGGTCGCTAGTTTTATGGATGTATCTCCCTTTTAATACATTTAAAAACATCGTCGTTATTTTTTTAACATTAATTAGTTAAAAACGATTGCACCGTTTGATTAAACGTTTTAAATAGAATTTATTTTACTTCGATTGCTGAAGTAGGGCAATTGACTTTGGCTTCTTCAACATCGGTTTCTTGACCTTTTGGCACTGCAGTTACAATTGCTTTCATTTTGCCATCATCATCCCAATCAAAAACAGATGGAACAATGGCATTACATAATCCACACGCAATACACAAGTCTTTTATGACAATCGGTTTTTTTGGATCCATATTCATATTATAATGAGGAATATTGAGAAAAGCACACCAAATTCTATGAAATTTATCAACTTAAAAAGATTGCCTCAAAATCGCATTCAAAAGTATGCGAAATACCGTCGTCAAATTCTCAAAATGAATTCATTTCAACTTTCTCAAGAAGTAAAAGACACCGATTCACAGGAAAATACAAAAGCTTTTCATCGCACTATTAATTTGTTGATGTGGGTGATGGGAACCACCGTGATTATTTTACTCATCCTTGTGGTGGCTTTGGTATACTTTGGAAGATGAAAAACAAACTAATCCTGGCAATTGATGGGCCTGCCGCCGCCGGAAAATCTACAGTGGCAAAACTCGTCGCCAAAAAGCTCAACATTACCTATATCGATACAGGGGCAATGTATCGCGCTTTTACATTGTTTGTAATGCAAAATGGAGTCGATCCTCAACGTCAAGATGCTTGTGAAGCGTTGATTCCGCAAGTGAAGATATTGCTAGCGCCGACGGGTGAAGTTTATTTAAACGGACACGATGTTTCAAAAGACATTCGTGATCCCAAAGTCTCCGCGCAAGTTTCTTATATTGCATCCTATAAAGCCATTCGATTAGCTTTGGTAGACTTACAACGCCATATGGCCGGTAATCAATCTGTCGTAATGGATGGTCGTGACATTGGTACTTATGTGCTTCCTGAAGCCAATATAAAAATCTTTCAGATTGCCTCTGTGGAAACTCGAGCGGTTCGTCGTTATGAAGAAAATTTAGGCAAAGGCATCGCCTGTACTCTGGAAAGTGTTGAAGAAGATTTAAGACATCGAGACTATATTGATTCCCATCGTGATTTTGCACCACTTAAACCTGCTAACGATTCGATACTGATTGATACTTCTTTTATGACTGTCAATGAAGTTGTTGAACGCATTCTTGAAATTGTTCACAAAAAAGTAGGCTCGATTCATGCTTAAAGGTACTGTTGCCATCGTTGGAGCCCCCAATGTTGGAAAATCGACACTTTTTAATCGTATGATTGGTAAGCGCCAAGCAATCACCGATGATACACCTGGATTAACTCGAGACCGCATTTATGCAGAAGCGGAATGGTTAACGGTTCCGTTTAGATTAATTGATACGGGTGGAATTGAAGTGACGAAAAGGCCACTTCAAGAACAAATTCGAATGCAAGCAACTATTGCTATCCAAGAGGCAGATGTGATTATTTACCTTGTTGATGGTAGAAGAGGCATTACCGCAGATGATTTACTGGTATCGTCCATTTTATTCAAATCTGGAAAACCAATTATTTTAGGTGTCAATAAAATCGATGACGGTCAATTACTCGGTGATGTGAATGATTATTACCGACTTGGTATTGGTACGCCGATTGCAATTTCAACACTCCACGGTATTGGTATTGGTGATTTATTAGATTCCGTTATTAAACAATTACCTAAAAATAAATCAATTCCAAGTTATCAAGGTTTTACCCAATTTGCAGTCGTTGGTCGTCCGAACGTTGGTAAATCAAGTTTGGTTAACGCCATCCTTCAACAGGATCGAGTCATTGTTTCTCCAATTGAAGGAACAACTAGAGATGCAATTGATACATCCTTCCAATTTGAAGGAACCGATTACGTCATGATTGATACGGCTGGTTTAAAGAAGCGTGGTGCTATTTTTGAATCCATTGATAAATATGCAGCCATTCGTTCCCTCAGAGCGATAGAGCGTGCACAAGTTGTGGTTGTTGTTATCAATGCCGAGGATGGTTTATTAGAACAGGATAAACATATTGCTGGATTTGCTTTTCAAGCTTTTAAAGGCATGGTGCTGGTGGTTAACAAATGGGACCTTGCCAAAAAAGGTGACCGCGATATGAATCAATACACCAAAAAATTAAGGTTACTCATGCCATTCTTGGAATTCGTTCCGATTCTTTATACTTCTGCGTTAAAGAAAACAAGATTAGATGAAATCATTCGCACGGTTAAGCAAGTTTATGAGGCTACGCAACGGCGTTTGCCAACAGCAAGATTGAATGAATTGCTCGTGGATGCTCAATTAATGAACCAAACTCCAGAATTTAATGGTGGGCGTTTACGTATTTATTATGGCGAACAAGTGACTCAAAATCCTCCGACATTTGTTTTATTTTGTAACAAACCTACGTTTATGCATTTCTCATACGAAAGATTTTTAGAAAATCGTTTAAGAGAAAGTTTTGACTTTACAGGAACACCAATTAAAATAATTACCAGAGAACGAAAATGAAAACAAAAATAGCAATTATTGGTGCTGGCTCATGGGGTACTGCATTAGCACAAGTTTTAGCTGATAATGGTCACGAAGTTTTCATGTACGCTAAGGATCCAAAGGTTTGTAAAGAAATCAATGATCGTCACACGAATTCCACCTATTTTAAAGGTGAATTTAATCTTCCAAAGTCCATCAAGGCCTCTTGCCAACTACAAGAAGTTGTATTGAATCAAGATGTTATTTTGTTAAGTGTTCCTTCTCATGCGGTTAGAGAAATGGTAAAAACAATCGCTCCATTCATTAATGAAAAAATATGCATCATTAATACGGCGAAAGGTTTTGATCCCTTAACCAATCAAAGACTTTCTGAAACCATTCGTAGTTTATTACCCAAAAAATTTGTCAAAGCGGTTGTTAGTCTTATCGGACCTTCACATGCGGAAGAAGTGATTGACCGTCAACTAACTCTTGTTTCAGCCGTTTGTAAAAAAGTTGAATTTGCAGAAATGGTCTCTCAATTATTTTCAAATGAATACTTTCGTGTCTATGTTCAGAAAGATGAAATTGGTTCTGAGGTTGGCTCGGCACTTAAAAATGTAATTGCGATTGCTAGTGGTGTGGTTACAGGGCTTAATCTTGGAGACAACGCTCGTGCAGCTTTGGTCACTAGAGGCTTAGCAGAGTTAATGCAATTAGGAAAAGTGCTTGGTGGAAAATTAAAAACTCATGCCGGTCTCACTGGTTTAGGTGATCTAATTGTCACTTGCTATTCTAAACATTCACGCAATTACCAAGCAGGGATTAAAATTGGTAAAGATGACGCTGCACAAAACTTTTTGGAAACCAATCAAGAAACCGTTGAAGGCGTTGCTTTTGCAAAAATCGCGCATCAATTAGCCAAGAAATATCGATTAAAATTACCGATTATTGAGGCTGTTTATGCCGTATTATACGAGAAAAAAAGACCTTCGGAATTAATTAAATCTTTAATGAATCGCCCGCTTCGCGTTGAATAAATTTTAATTTTGTTATTACATTTCAATTTTATGGTTTTTGTTCAAATGAAATTTTGTTGCATTTTTTTCGATACTATGCTACTTTATACGCAGAAAGATCTAGGAGGAATATATGAACAAAGTAGATCTAGTTGAAGTCGTCGCCAAGGAAACTGGACACAGCAAGAAAGATGCTGAAAAAGTCCTCGAAGTCGTCTTAGGTGCTTTAACCAAAGCCTTAAGCAAAGGCCAACCAGTTAAATTAGCTGGATTTGGTGCCTTCACTGTCCG
>JBEDEK010000040.1:0-11697 GCA_041175745.1 Bacillota bacterium
TCCCTATGTTGATAGTCGGGATGGTTTTCTAACATCAACGCATAAATCGGTAATTGTAAGGACCAACCAAATTCAATCAAATCCTCATCAAAACTTTCCGCGCCTGATTTGTAATCCACAACTGCAATATATTCCTTACCTTCGGATGTTCTTAGCAGCATGATTTTATCAATATAACCAACCAATTTTGTTTGTAAGTCGTGTTGATAAGCGATTTCTTTTTCGACTTCAATTCTTTGTAATTGCATGTGTTGCTGATGGAGGAAGTTAAATTCACACACTTTACGTAATTGCGGTTTTAAATTTGCAAATAATATTTGTTCTTTATCCGAGAGATTTTTTTGATTCAATAAGGCGTTTTCAAAAACCCCATCAAATTGATTTAAGTCATCTTTCATCGTTTCAAAAACTTCATGAGCAAACGTTCCTAAGTGCATGTAGAATTCATCTTGATCCATAGGATTCACTTTTAATATTCGCCCGACAAAATATTTAAAAGAACACTGATAATAATCTTTAAGTGCAGAATAAGATAGTTTTAAAGGTTTGTTTTGTAGGTCAAATTCAAATGGGGTAAATGCATGATTGAAGATAGCTTCATCTTGAGGATATTGTTGTCGATATGCTTGTAAGTAAGGATGCGTTTGATGAAACTGCTTTTCAATGAAGTCGTATTTGACCTTACGAATCGCGCCTAAGGTACCGCTATAATCCACACCATCAGCTAAAAATTCACCTGGTCGAATGGTCAATCCATGCATGGCGATAAGCGGAGAGGGAATGGTTAGTTTCCCTTCAACAAGGCGTGGGTAGGATAGATAGAGAAGTTTTGTACGAGCAAAAAGATTGGTTAAACGCAGTTGGCTTTCTTGTTGTCGTTGCGTTGTTGTTAATAATCCTAACCTCATCATCGTTTGCTCATCCAATAAACTTTGATCTCGTAAGGTTGCCGGGTATTGCCCTTGAATGAAACCAAGAACAAACACATATTGGTTTTGATTAGGGATTAAATCTTTAACAACGTTGACGGCAGATTGATAAATCGATGGTTTAAGAAATCGTTGTTGACTCATATGCTCCACCAAGGCAACTCTAGTCTGAAGGGGTAATGATCCTAATGATAAATTGCTTAGTTGAGATTGAAGTAGTTGCGTATCTTCTTGAGATTCACTTGATAAGGTTTCCCAAATTGCAGCAAGGTTTTCACCTTTTCTTAATCGATGAAGGAATTTTTGGGTAATCGGTAAGGAAAACAAGGTATGCCTCATCGGCATTTGGATTGGGATTTTAAAATAAGCGGATTGCCGTTCAAGTTCGTATAAATATGTATCACTTGGTGTTAATAAATAGATATCTTTTAAGGGGACACTTTGTTCGCTTAATGCAGCGATGCGATTGAACATGGCACTTACTTCATCTTCAATTGTTGAAAATGTTTCGACTTGTAAACCGGTGGGAAACGGAAGTGGTTTAGCAAAGGTAACGTGCGTGTTGAAGCGATGAAACGCGAGATTGAGTTGCCGGTCTTCTTGCAAATATCCATCGACATAGATGACTTTATCCTTATATTTTTTTTCAATAAATGGATTTTTGCGAATCAGTTTTTGCGATATTAAATACTGCCAAATCACCTCGAGCTTTAAACTTGCATCCAGCAAACGATGTTGATCTTCGGGTATTTGTTGAAGGAGTGTTAAACCTACATTCGCTTCTTGAACGGTAAGGCTCAAGTCTTTGACAATCTTCGGTAATACTTGATTCTCATCAATATCAAATGCCAAATCTCTTAAAAAAGTCTCTTTGGTCAATAGTTGAAAAGACAAATTCCATTGTCCTTGCTTTTGTTTTAAATACCAAGCGTGATAGGCTTTTGGGGCAATTACAAAATCAAGACGGTCTAGCAAAGGCGTAGAAAAGGCATGCGATAAATCTTTCATGAAATATCTCTCATTATATCATTTGAAATTAAGGCAATCGGCAGAGATAAATCTTAAATTTTTGTAACGGTTAAGGTGACAGATTGTGAAGTCAAATTAGAGAAACTAACCGAGTAACCAATCAGACTGTTATCATTGAATCTTCCGCCTTGGTTGTAGAATAAACCGCTGTGCGTGGTGGCAGGGTTAAAGATGTCACCAGCACGGAATAAGGTGGCGTTGGATGCTAATTCTCCATCGATAAATGTATTCGTTCCTGATTCTTCAAGCAGGTGTAATAATTTAAAGTTTTCATTTTGAGAATAATCGATAGAATTGCTATGCGCAATATACGTATAATTAGAAAAACCTACGTTTAAAGTATCGGTATATCCACCAAAAGCGCCCGTACTATTCGCATATTTACCCAATCTAGCATCAACGTGATAAATCTTAACGCCAGGTACTGTAAATCCTCTGACATTATTGCCTGGATAAGCCGCTTGAGAATCTTTTTCATTTAATCCGGTTGGTGTGTAATATTCAAACACTAAATAATTATCAAAGGCTGATCCATTCCAACTGTTTCCCAACAAGAAGAAATCACCGGAAGATGCAAACGCATTTAAGGTGATGGTTGTTGTCGTTTGATTCGTGGTCAAAACATAAGGATTGGTCCAACCCAGTAAATATTTAGAGAAGGCGTTATGATCAAGAATGTTATAGTCCATCATATCGAGACCACCGGCAGCACCCCAATCGTTTTCCGAATAAGTATAGTAATCATCTAAACCAAACGCGTGACCTAATTCGTGGATATAAGTATGAGCATCGAGGCCATTGGGGCCATAACCTTCAAACATAAAATCAAAACTAGACCAGACTAAGGTCATCCCGACAGGACTACTTAGGTTTTGATTGCCAAAGTTGTTGTAATGCCAATAAGTATAGGCCCAATAGACATCTTCTCCAGCAGTGGAATAAACTGCATTCGTTGCATTCGGATTGTTATAAACCAAATAAACAGAATCAATAAACCCATCAAAATCTGTATCATAATCGGTCAAATCACTTCCGGAATAACTTTTGTACCAAGCAACAGCAGCGTCTAACATCGCCCAAGTGGGATCAAAAGCTTCAGGATAATCACCTTCGGTTGTTGTTAGGGAGGCAAATTGACTCGAAGACCAAGATGAATCAAACCAATCCGTGACCACACCGGTTAAGGTTAAATTGCCATAACTTGATGCTTCATAATAAGACTTAACGGAGTGCCAAGAGGTTTCATTGGCAGTTCCAAAAAAGGTTTTACGAATTTGTTCTTTGCGAGTGGCACAAAGATTGCCGCAGCGATAATCCGTAAAGGTGACAGGAATCACCAGTAATTTGACTTCTCCTGTCGTAGGCAATCCAAAATTGCCAGAACTTTGGCGATAACTATCCATCGTAATACTTGGGTTTGTTTGTTTTGCATAACCTAATTCTTGAACTTGAGAGGAACTACTAGTCGCACTCGAACTAGGTAAAGAAGCCGTGCTAGAGTCTTCAAGTGAAGATTGAGTTTCTGAAGTGGTGGTTGTAGAGGTGGTGTCATTGCTCGTTGGATCTTGTGTAGAAGAAAAGGGAACGCTTGGTAAAACAATCTCACATGAAGCGAGAATTAAGGTCATCAGTGCGAGGTATGTAGTCTTGTGTGATTTCATATTGCCTACTTTCGTTTTTAACTCCATATCATTATGATAGAAACTCCACTAAAATATAAGTATGAAGTTATTCAAACTCAGAAAATTAACAATTTTACTCATCATCTTATTGGTTTTGAGCATCATCTTTGTGATGATGGGTACCTCACCCCAAGTATCAGAATGGTGGACGATTCATGTTGCGAGACTCTACCACATTCTTTTTGCCTGGATTTTTGCAGCCATCCCCATCTCCATGCTTGAATTAGTCTTCTTGATTTGGTTGAGTGTTGTGATCTTATATTTCTTAAAATTCTTTCGTTTTGCAATCCAAAAAAACGTAGGTGGTTCTTTAAAACCATTACAAAAGTTAATGATTTGGTTACTGATCATGACTAATCTTTATTTAGGAACTGCCGGTCTAGCGTATGCTCGCTTACCCGTTCCAGTGCCTCAATTTAATTCCAGCATTCCTTATACATCCTACGCAGATGTAGTTGGAAGATACCGTGATGAATTTAATACATTAAGTGATCAACTCGATTTCACTGAAACTGGATCGGTGATCAATCCTTATTCCCTTGGTGAATTGAATGACTTGATTCAAGAAGCCTTTGAACTCGCAGACTTAGACACCACCTATTTCACGGGCCACACAACTCAAGTTAAACCTTTATTAACTTCTTTTTTATATCGTGAGTTTCATATCACTGGTGTGCATTTTGCACCAACTACAGAAGCCACCATCAATGCTTTGATACCCGATGCCTTAATTCCTTTCACGATGGCCCACGAACTCGCCCATGCAAAAGGAGTGATGCGTGAAGAAGATGCCAATCTAGTCGCCTTATACGTGTGTTTATCAAGTTCGAATGCTTATATACGTTATTCGGGATTGTTTAACTCTTTTTATGCACTGATGAATTTACTCAGGTATATCGGCGATCCCGATGCTTATGGGGCCATGTATCAAACTTTATCCTTTGATATTCGTAGAGATTACCAATTCCAAAACACTTATTGGTCAAAATATGATCTGTTGGATGATATTGCCACATGGATTAACGATACCTACTTAAAAATCTTTGGCAATGAAGGGGTTTCGAGTTATGTGGATGTGCCAGATGTGATTACGATTGAGGACGGTGAAAATACCATCGAGGTGATTCGCGAATTTTCCCCTTATCAAAAACTATTTCTTCATTTCTATTTTATTTAGTACGTTTCTTCAAACGAATCATATGCGTGGTGCCTTGTTTAGACATTTCATAATAATTCTTTAATTCGTTTTGAAAAAAGGAAATTGGTTTTTGTTTATTTGCCCCATAGTTTTTAGGATTGAAGTCTTTCATCTGCACGCGTAAGTCATGCATCACAGAGGCAAAGTCGGCAAACTCATCGCCATCGGTTAAGTCATCAATAATTTTATCAACAACGGCGATTAAGTCATTAAGGATGAGACCCTTTGAGGTGATGTTTTGATTGGACGCAATTTTTTCAACCGAAATAAAAGTATTACAAGCATCTTTAAAGTTCTCTGAAGCTTTGTTATCGCCTGCTCCAACCACATAACGATTGTGTTTTTGAATCGTTTTAATTAAAGGCGTAAAGTCTGAGTCATTTGTCGCCAAACAAACACAGTCGATATAATCATGATTCAACAACTCCATTGCTTCAATCGTCATGCCAATATCAACAGCGTTCTTTCCAGAGGAATAAGCAATTTGGGCCCGAGGCTCAATACCAAACCTAATGAACTTATTCTTGATGGTTGCATCGTTAAAATTTGAGTAAAAAGCATACTTCATAATCACATCACCGATATCATTCAAGGCTTCAAATAAAATCGGAAAGTATTTTTCTTGATTAAAATTGTCGTAATCGATCAGCAAGGCTATTTTTTTTCTTGTTTCCATAATATTATTGTAGCAAAGCCAACATGAAGACGCTTTACTTAGTTTGATCCTCCATTAATCATCATCAGTTCTTGTAATTGGCGATTTTCAAGAATAAGTGACACGATTTCTTTAAATTCATCAAAGGTGAGCATTTCAGCATGAGTGATTTTGTTTCTTAATTTTGAAATTGTAAATGCGTGTTGTGCTATTTCAATGAGTTTACCTTTGCCTTGCCCATTTAACGGTAGTGAAACGGTGCGTTTATTCCAATAAGTTTCAAAATGGGGTGCAATTGCAAGCCCTGTTGGATCTATTTTTTCTTGTTCTTGTTTGGCAAGTTTATGACTGATATCAAGAATAAAAGGAATGGTGCCAATCGAAAAGTTTTCCGGAATCAATTCTTGATATTGAAGTGGTTCTTGATCGAAATCGACAATTGTCATGTATCGTCTTTTTTTTGAGTGAGGAGGAATCGAGGCAGAAGGCGTGATGTTTTCTTTGACTAAATACTTTATGAAATCACGAAAGAACAATTTATAGCATTCATGTTCATAGGCTTTGACGAATGGTAAGGCAAAAGATGAATAATCTTGGATGGTTCCTTCATCTAGTAAACGCGACATTCTTGAGGTTAAATAAAACGAATTTTTCACCATGGTTTTTGTTTTTGGATCAGCTTTTTTCCACATATTTAAATCAAAGACTTTCTCAATATAGCTTTGAATTTTATCGGCATCATAAATGGTCTTGATATCTTCAAAGAAATCTAAATGATAAAAAGCATGCATGGTTTTTTCTGCTTGATCGATAAAGGATTGAATATCGATCATGGGTGGGTTCTTTTTTAATTCCTCAATCTTTGTTTTTAAATCGAGAAAGTTTCCCTGCGCAAGATCAATTATTGCTTGATAGTACAATGCTAATTTCTTTCGTTCGGGATGAATCACGTTTTTTAAATGACTTTTTGCCTTTGGATAATCTTTTAGCAATGTAAACCATATCCCTTTCATTAAATCTAAAAAGGGGTATTGCTGTTTGTTATCAGGAATGCGATTGAGTAATTCAATCACTTTGGGGTTTGTAAGTTGAGCCTCGGTAAAAGCGTTAGGAAAATAGATTTTAAAGCGATGAAAATTGTACTTGGTAATTGCATCATAAGGTTTGTTACCTAATGCGAGCAATAATAAAAATAGAATCGAATCATGATCCTTTTGCCATTGACGAATACCATAAAAGTTCTTTATTTCATCGTTGACGTAGTTTTTTATCTCGGTGGACTTAACCAGTGGGTGAATCACTAGATATTGATCTGCCAAAACATAAATCAGATTCATCGCTGTTCGGTCTGTACTATCAACGGGTAAAGTGGCAATCCTCGTAAATTGATGCGTTAAAACGTCATGGAATAAACTTTGAGTTGAAGCTTTCATATCTCTATCTTAACAAAAGAAGACCAAAGACTCCTACTTATTCTTCTTCGTCAACCTTCGTTTCTTCAACTTTTAAGGCTTCTCCTAAAGTTTCTAAGTTTTTAAGTTTAGATTGGATCATTCGGGTTCTGGTACCAATTAAACGATCGAGTTCGCTGCCTGCTGATTGAATCTTTTCTTGGGCTTTTGCAAGCACCTCTGCAAATTTATCGAATTCATTTTTTGCGTTTGAAAGCACATGCCAAACTTCTTGAGATTTCTTTTGAATGGCGAGGGTTTTAAAGCCGATTTGTAATGAATTAAGTAATGCTGACATGGTGGTTGGACCTGCGAGGACAACACTATATTTGGTTTGAAGTTTTTCAATCAAACCTCGGCGAATCGCTTCAGCATATAAGCCTTCAATTGGTAAAAATAGGACTGCAAAGTTGGTGGTATAAGGCACCTCAATATATTTGGAGGCAATATCAGAAGCAAATCGTTCAATTTTAGTTTCTAAGGTTTTTAATGCCGATTCAACTAGTTTGCTATCATTGGTGTCATACGCGGTTAACACTAAGTAGTAATCCTCTAATGGAAATTTGGAATCGATGGGTAAAAAGATGGAACGATTTCCATCACCTGGTAACCTCACCGCATATTCAACGCGGTCAGAAGATCCAGGTCTAGTTGGGGTTTCTTTTAAATACATATCGGGAGACAAAATTTCTTCAAGGATTCTTCCGAGCTGTATTTCTCCCATAATCCCACGAGTTTTAACATTACTTAAGGCCCGTTTAAGTTCATCGACACCTGAGACTAAACCTTGCATTTCCCCAAAACCTTTTTGTACGATTTCGAATTGGGAGCTGATTAATTGAAATTTTTGCGTGAGGCGTTCTTCTAAGGTTTTGTTAAGTTTTTCGTCAACCGTTTCACGCATCTTTTCAAGTTTTTCCGCATTATCTTTTTGTAATTTTTCTAACATCTGCATCGTGGTTTGCCGAACCAATTCTAACTTCGTTTCATTGGTAGAGGTTAATACTTCCAATTGTTTGGTGAGTTCCTGTCTTAATAAGGTTTGTTGTTGTAGCGCATCCGTTTGACTTTGACCTACTTGTCTTTGCATCATCATCAAGACATCGTTGACAGATTGATTCGCAAGTTTAATGGTTTTATCAAGCTGATCGGTGGTGATTTGTAGGTCGATTTTGTTAAGGTTGGTTTTTGATGTGTTTGAGCAGACAAAAAAAATCACAATCAAACCAATCGTGAGGGCAATTAAAACACTTAGTAAAATGATGATAACGGTTTCCATAGTCTCCCTGTCTTGCAATTAATTATAGCGTAATTTTTCTTTCTATTCTTGCTGAACTTTGCTTGGATGGCATACACTAAGCATATGTATCAAAAGAAAAAAGATTCGGTTGAAAACTACTTTAATCGCTTTGATTTTCCTGGTGGAATCAAGCTTTATGACTTGCACCATTTGGATGGATTAACCCCATTAAGAACCGTTGGTGGGCAACGTAAGGGTAACATTCGTGGGAAAGATCACGAAAAAATTGCTTATGAATCTAAACGTGAAAAAAGAGAAATTTATCGCATCCTGAATATCCTTGAGGCTAAAACCATTAAAACCCAAGTGGTCGAACTCATCACACCTTCGGGAAAACGTTTTTATCCAGATGTTCTTGCCCAACTTCAAGATGGAACGGTGCTAATGCTAGAAATCAAACACATTCTCGATTTTTTATCGATAGACGTGATCGAAAAATATCAAACCATGATCGCTTATTGTAAAAAAATGCAATATGGGTGTGCAATGTTGGATGGCAATTATCGTGATTTTCGTTATGTAGCCAAAGGAAGCATTCTCCACTTTCCTCAAGTTATTGATTGGTTAGAATGGAATCTTGAAAAAAAAGGTGAATTTACTATGAAAGATTTACGCCTTAAGTTCAAAGACGAAAAGTACATTCCTACTTTGGTTAGTTACGCTCTGATGAATGGATATCGAACGGACGTTACCTTTCGAGATCCTAGTTGGGCGATTCGAATCAAACATAAGTCAACAAACATGTTAAAATAAATTATCCCTCCCATAGGGGGTATGTATGAAAAAAAGAACCACCGAAGTAGAAGTGAAACAATTATTAAAAACCGCTGAGGGACAACTCAAAGCGATTTTAAGCATGTATGATGATCATCGCTATTGCGTTGATATCACCAAACAAGTTTTAGCGCTTCAAGCATTACTGAAGAAAGCCAATAATCTTATCCTTCGTGATCACATGGACCACTGCGTAAAAGAAGCAATTGATAATAAATCACCTAAAGAGAAGTTAAAAGAACTTTCTGATTTAATGAATCTCATTCAACAATGAATAAATCACATCTACTCTTTCCTTTAGGAGTGATCGTGCTTTTCAGTTGCCAAGGCTTGGGTCCATCGATTCAAAATGAAGATTTTGATAAGTTTTGGGCATTAGACAGTCGCATTGTTTTAGAAATGACGATGAGCGATGCGACCTTGGGTTACATTCAAACATATGGGCAAGAAAAAAATGGCCCATACAACGATTATTATTTTCCAATCACCATACGGCTTACGGTTGATGATCAAATCTATGACATGGAAGAAGTAGGCATCCGGCAAAAGGGAAATATTTTTTCTCGTGGACCTTTTTTAAATGAAGAGGGAGATTTAGTAAATCCATTTCATTTTCGCTTATCATTTGATCAAACCTTTGATGCTCCATTTTATCAATCTTTAGGATTGCAAAAGTCATGGCAAAACGGTGAACCCACCTATGAAACAAGACAAAAACGACGGCTTTTTGGAATGAAATCTCTTGAATTAAAGTGGAATCGTTCCCAAGATCCCTCGATGATCAACCAACTCTATGCCTCGCAATTATTTAAATCAGAAGGCGTTTTGGCCCCCGCTGCTACATTGGCGAAAGTGAGTTTAATGACAGAGTCTCAAGGACATGACGTTGGCATTTATATCGTCAATGAAGCAATCGATCAAACCTTTATTGAAAGAAATTTTTCTGGAGCGGCGGCGACGGGCGATCTTTATAAAGCTTTATGGTCTAATCAATTGCTATTGGATGACATGGCTGATGACACCGGTTCGGGTGATGATGTTTTTAAAACAGAGAAGGTCGGCATCGAAGATACCGAAGCATATTATCATCCAGTCTATGATTTAAAGACTAACCAACTTACTTCTACTCATCAAGACTTGATGCAACTTGTTAAAACTTTGCATACATTAAACACTATTCAAGATTTGGCAACTCAAAAAAACACTTTAGAAACGGTACTAGCAGTAGAGGCTTTCTTAAATTACGCTGCTATCAGTTATGTATCCGGTAATCCTGATGATATGAGAAACCTCACCAATAACACATATATTTATTTTCATGGCGTCTCGCACCAAGCTTACTTTATTCCTTATGATTTGGATTGGAGTTTGGGTTTAACTTGGGATGAGAATCTAACCCAAAAGATGGCAACGCACTCTGCATTATCTACGAAAGATTCGTTTGACCAAACAATTCGTAATCCGCTTTATTGGTACACCATATTGGACGGTAATGTTAGTCAGGCCAATCGCTATCCACGCATCGCTGGTTATCAAGAAATTTATCTCAATAAAATTAGTGAAGTTCTAGCAGGTGATTATTTCACCCCTGAATTATATGAAGCAATGTTTCAAGCCAAGAAAAACATTTATATTGGAGACACCTTTACGATTGATTCAGCATCTAACTTCGAAAACATCAATTTGTTTTTGAGTCACCATACAAATATTTCCTCGGTAAATTAGGCTTTTTTAAGCTCGATCAAATGTCAATTGCCCGTTGACACTTTTTGTCTTGGCAATTTGTAAACTACCTTTAGAAAGAAGGAAGAAAGATGAAAAAAGGATTAGTCGAATTCGTATTCATTCTCGATCGCAGCGGAAGTATGCGAGGTTTGGAATCTGACACGATTGGTGGTTTCAATGCATTGATTGAAAAACAAAGAGAAACACCAGGAGATGTCTTAGTGAGCTTGGTTTTGTTTGATGATCAATTTGAAGTGGTTTACCACCGCCGTGACATCAAAGCGATTCCAGCATTAAGTACCAAAGAATATTTTGTGAGAGGCTCGACAGCTCTTGTCGATGCAATTGGACGTGGTATTCGAAAAATTGTCAATGTTTACAAAGCTTTAGGTGATGATAACGTTCCTGAAAAAACTGTATTTGTAATCACAACAGATGGTCAAGAAAATGCGTCCAAGGAATTTGATTCCCACACCTTAAAGCGTTTGGTTCAACAACAACAAGAAAAGTATGGATGGGAATTCATGTTCTTAGGTGCCAATATTGATGCCTTTGCAACTGCCCAAAATATGGGTTTTAAAGAATCGCACACAGCGAACGTCCAATACTCAAAAACGGGGATGCGTAGTCAATATGATGTCTTAGGAAGAGCTTTATTTCGTTATCGGAATGATGACAAAAACTTTGCAGAGGAACTTTTAGAAATTCGTGGCAACGAAGAAGCCAAAGACAAAAAGAAAAAATAATTCGTTTACGAACCATATCGAAAAAAGAACTGGGTGGGGGACACCAGTTCTTTTTGTTTAGTGGATTAGAATCTTTAGATTGTATCGGAGTCTTTAAATTTTAGAAACCGATAAAAGATGACGGCAAGGACGCTGCCTAACATTGGGCCAACGATATAAACCCATACTTGAGATAAAGCGGTTCCACCACCAAGTAACGCTGGGGCTA
>JBEDEK010000041.1:0-20795 GCA_041175745.1 Bacillota bacterium
ACATTTTTTGATACAAATTAAAAAGTTTGGTTAAACCCAAACTTTTTTTATTTACATTACTTAATAATTGAGTTTGAGAATGTGATGATATCTTTATTTTTTCCAATCACGTAGATAATATCTTTTGGCTCAACAGTCTCTTGAGCTTTAGGTATTTCAGGAATGATGCTTTCAATATCTTCAGGATTAGTTTTGCCTTTTGTTTTCTTGATTAAAACAATGTTGATGTTAAATTTATTTCGCCAATCAAGTTCGATTAACTTTTTTGCTTTGAAATTCACGGGTATTGTTAAAGAAGAAACTGAGTAGTAACGATCAAAAGCAAAATACTGACTTAAATTGCTACCGGATAATTTAAAAGCAAGAGAATATCCAGCATCTTCGGTGGGGTGAATGATTTCATGTGCGCCTATCTTGGTTAAGATTGGAGCATATTCTTCATTATCAACTCGGACAACGATATGTTTAATTTTTAAGTCTGACAATAAAGCAGTGGTTATAATCGCATCATGTAAATTATCACCAAAAGTTACGATGGCCACATCGACATTTTTTACACCAACTTCTTTTAAATTTTCAAGATTGGTGCAATCTGCTTTAAAGACAGATGCCGTCTTTTTTTCAAGCATCTTCACCCGTGCTTCGTCGCGATCAATACCAATAACTTGTTGATTATTTTCAATCAAAGCATTCGCAATACTGAGACCATATTGACCTAAACCGATCACGGCAAATGATTTTTCTTTAGCCATCATGAATCCTCCTACCCAATGGGTACTGTGGCTTCCATATATTGGACTTCACTTTGTTCCGTCCATGAAAGTTTATCTGAAAAAACTGAAATCGCAGAAATTGGTCCAATACGACCAAGCAACATCACAACGGCTATGATGACTTTAGATGGATCGGCTAAATAAGGTGTAACCCCTTCTGAAAATCCGACTGTACCAAATGCAGAAACCACTTCAAAAAGTAAAGCAGTTCCAGTCTTTAACCCTTCCGGATACGTGGTGTTAAATTGCTCAATATATTCAATGGTCATAACCGTAAATAGAACAAACACTAATGAGATGACGACAAGTGCCATCGATTTTAGGATGGATTCAATTGAGAAAGTACGCTTAAATGCATGGACCTTTTTCCCTGTGATTAATGCCCAGATCGCTAAGAATACGATAAAGGTCGTTGTGGTTTTAATCCCACCAC
Organism: Bacillota bacterium; assembly: GCA_041175745.1. GTDB lineage: Bacteria > Bacillota_I > Bacilli_A > RFN20 > CAG-826 > UBA970. The sequence goes on from JBEDEK010000041.1 coordinate 1,207, forward strand.
CTGTAGAAATGGGGTTTGCGCCAATGAACATTAACACCATGATGACAAACTTACTTGCATTGGTTAAGTCCCTGATGCTAACAATGGTGAGACCTGCAGTTCTAGATGAGATCGATGTAAACAAGGCTAAATCTAAACGTAAAACTTCGGCGGTGCTGTATTCGGTTAGGAATAATGCTAAAGTGCCCAATACTATCAAAATGCCACTCATAATTAAAACAACCTTAACAAAGGTCGAAAGTTTAGATAACTGAAACTTAAACTTGAATAACTCAACCCAAACCAAAAATCCTAACCCACCGGATACAATTAAAATCATCGTCACGATTTGAATAAGGGCGTTGCTTTGAAAATTGATAAGACTATTATCCCCAAGAAGGTCAAGTCCAGCGTTATTGAATGCTGATACAGCTAAAAAGATAGATTGGAAGATACCTTCCTGCCAACCATAAATGGGTACCATCACAATCGAATAGAGTGAGGCACCGGTAAAAATGAATACAAAAGCAATCAGGACCACCCTTTGAACGAATCTTAACGCACCGCTCATGGTAGTTAAGTTGAGGGCTTGTTTGAGTAGGTATCGTTCCATAATTCCGATCTTTTTACCAATAAGGATTGTAAAAAAGCTAAAAATCGTAATAATGCCAAGTCCACCAAGTATCATCAGGATCATGATGACAACTTGACCAAAAGTTGAAAATTGGGCACTAATATCAGCATAAACGGAAAGGCCGGTGACGGCGATGGCGGAAGTCGCCATAAACAAGCTATTAATAAAGTTTCCCCATTGCGCATTTTGTTGAGCGAATGGAAGGGATAAAAAGAGTGTCCCAATTGCGATACCAATGAGATAACTCAGCAAAATTGTATAGTAAGGTTTTTTTGTAAAAAAGTTCATATTATTTCTTAGTACGAGGGTCATTATAGGACTAACATTTGTAAATGTCTATGGTCCTAAAAAAATCTAACAAAAACTTAATGTATTTTCTTGCATTTTAAAGATTTCCGCATTATAATTCTCGAGCATGGACTTTTTGGTTCATGATTGACGCTGCGTGGAAGGACTGATTCATCCGTCGACCACCGCACGAACAAAACACATCCATAAGGAGGATTGTCACGTGGCTAAACGAATCGCTAAAGTTGTCAAAATGGAATTACCTGGTGGTGAAGCAAAACCAGGACCAAAGCTCGCATCGGCCGGGATTGTGATGCCGAAATTTTGCACAGATTTCAACGCAAAAACTGCTGATAAAAAAGGGGAAATTATTCCTGTTATCATCACTGCTTTTGAAGACAAATCATTTGAATTTGTCATCAAAACCTCGCCAGTTGCCGGTTTAATTAAAAAAGCTGCGGGCGTAGAAAGTGGTTCTAGCAATGCAAAAACCACCAAGGTTGGTAAAATTTCTCGCGCTGCATTAAAGAAAATTGCAGAATACAAATTACCCGACTTAAATGCTTATGATATCGAAGCTGCAATGAAAATCGTTGAAGGTTCTGCCCGGAATATGGGTATCACCATCGAAGAAGATAAGAAGTAAGTGGAAGAGCGTTGCTCGTCAATACCACAGAAAGAATAAATAAATATGAAACGCGGAAAGAAATATGAGGCTGCTTTAAAGCTCATTGACATCAATAAGCTTTATACCATCCAAGAAGCAACAACCCTAGTTAAAAAAACGTCCACTGTTAAATTCGATGCCACAGTTGATGTCTCTTATCGTCTAAATGTTGACACTACTCAAGCTGATCAACAAATTCGGGGCACCATTGTGCTTCCACACGGAAATGGTAAGACCAAAAAAGTCTTAGCAGTCACCTTAAGCAAGACTGCGGATGCCAAAGCTGCAGGTGCGGATTTTGTTGGTGGCAAGGAACTTCTAGAAAAGATTAATAAAGAAAATTGGTTTGATTTTGATGTCATCGTTGCCACACCTGAAATGATGGGTGAAATTGGTAAATTAGGTAAAGTATTAGGTCCTAAAGGTTTGATGCCAAATCCTAAAACTGGAACCGTAGCTGTTGATATCGGCAAAGCCATTAAAGATATTAAAGCTGGTAAAGTTGAATATCGTCTGGATAAAGAAGCAAATGTTGCGGTCTCTATCGGTCGCGTCAGTTTCACTGAAAACCAACTTGCTGAAAATCTACAAGCATTAACAGACGCGATTGTGAAATCTCGTCCTGCTTCTGTGAAAGGTAACTTCTTTAAGGCGGCAGCAATCCATACGACCATGGGTCCTGGCATCAAGTTTACCTTCGAAGGTCGCTAGTCTCTTTCTTCCCTTTGTTTGAGTGTTATAGAACCATAGACAGCAACGGCCACGGGGGCTTAATCATGTTGCCGAGGATCTCGATATAAAAGAATCTCTTGGATCTACAACTCAAAAATATAAAACGGTAATCCAAGGAGGTGAACCAATGAACAAAACGATTCTCAAAGAAAAAGAAGCGTTAGTTAACGAAATCGAAACGTTAGCAAAGAAGAGTGCATCTATTCTTATTGTCGGTTATCAAAAAATGACCGTCGCCGAATTATCGACTTTACGTCGTAATTTACGTAAGAATAATGCCCAATTCGGTGTATACAAAAATACACTTGTCCGTCGGGCAGCAGATAAGTTAGGTATTAAAGATAATGCCTTAACAAATACGTTGCAAGGCGCCAACGGTTTTATTTTTACCAGTGATGCCCTTGAAGGCAGCAAAATCGTGGTCAAGTTTTCAAAGGCCAATGAAAAGCTCGTCGTTAAAGGTGCAATTCAAGATGGTAAATTTATTGATGCCGCTCAAGTGAAAGTGTTAGCGTCTTTACCCGGAAGACCGCAACTCTTATCGATGCTTGCTTCGGCCTTACAAGGTCCGATTCGCAAATTGGCAGTAGCAGTCAAGGCTGTTGCTGACAAACCACAAGCCGCTGCTTAAACTGCCATAGGAGGAAATAAACATGGCCAAATTAACCAAAGCCGAAATTATTGCTGCCGTCAAAGAAATGACCGTCGTTGAATTAAACGATTTAGTCAAAGCGATTGAAACCGAATTCGGTGTCACCGCTGCTGCCGTTGCCGCTGCTCCTGCTGCCGCTGCTGAAGACGCTGGTGCTAAAAAAGGCCCAGCTGAAGTGACCCTCACCTTAAAGAGTGCTGGTGCACAAAAGGTTGCCGTCATTAAAGCTGTTCAAGCCATTACTGGTTTAGGCTTAATGGATGCAAAGAAACTCGTTGATGGCGCTCCAAGCAAAATCAAAGAAAAAATTTCACCAGTTGAAGCTGAAGAACACAAAAAAGCATTGGTTGCTGCCGGTGCTGAAGTCGAAATTAAGTAAGCTCAATTTCGAAAAGTTACAAACCTGCCTTTTCACTAAGGCAGGTTTTACCACTTTATAGGAGGGTGCGAAATGGGTCATTATTTCGAAAATAATCCACCCAAAACCATCAAGGAATTTACGGTAACGTATGACATTGGTGGAAAAAAGTTTACCCTTCTAGCCAGTAGCGGGATCTTTGCTAAGCAGGGTCTTGACGCTGGTAGCCGATTGCTAATCAATGCATTGTTGCAAGATGCATTAAGCGGTTCATGCTTAGACCTTGGCTGTGGATACGGCCCTGTTGGATTAACGTTAGCAAGTCTTAATCCAAAGATGAATCTCACACTTGCAGACGTCAATGAACGGGCAGTCATTGACGCAAGACATAACGCCCAACGTCTTGGCTTGACGAATCTCCACATATTGACGAGTGATGGTTTTCAAGAATTGACGCGAACCTTCGATGTGATTGCCTTTAATCCACCGATTCGCGCCGGAAAAAAAACAATCTATCGCCTTTATCAAGAAGCCAAACAGCACTTGCATCCAAATGGCAGTTTATACATTGTCATTCGTAAGGATAAAGGCGCTGAATCCCATGAGACCTATTTGCTAACGTTGTTTAGCAAGGTCCTGCGCAGAGACCGAGACAAAGGCTATCTCGTGTTGATCGCAAAACCATAAGGAGAGACATATGGCAAAAACGACAAAGAAAAAAGTTAAAGTTGGTCGCGATACCGTCGCATTAACAGGACCACTTAAAATTGGCACTGGTGGTGCTCGTCATTATCAAAACATGGATAACAACCGTGTTAATTATTCGAAAATTTCTGGAGCCCTTCCTTTACCAAACCTGGTGGAAGTGCAAACGGAAAATTATCAATGGCTATTAGAAAAAGGCCTTGATGAAGCGCTCAAAGATATATTTCCCATTGAAAATTATGCTGGAACATTAAAACTTGAATATTTAGGTTTCCGTTTTGATGCACCAAGCTACACATATTTAGAATGCAAAGATCGGGATATGACTTACTCGGTCCCTTTACGTGTAAATTTACGTTTAATTTTCAAAGAAGATGGCAACATCAAAGAATCCGAAGTGTTCCTTGGTGATTTCCCTCTCATGACAAACTCAGGCACGTTTATTATCAACGGTGTTGAAAAAGTGATCGTTTCTCAAATCCGTCGTTCGCCCGGTGCATATTTATCCAAGGCGATGGATAAAACTGGAAAATTCCTCTTTAAAGCTGACTTAATTCCGATGCGAGGAACATGGTTAGAATTTGAATCTGACGCTAAAGATGTCTTGTCTGTCCGTATTGATCGTCAACGTAAAATGTATGCGACGATTATTTTAAAATCTTTACTCGCTTTTGATGAATCAACTCTCGAAGGCAAGAATAAAGAATTGCGTGCACAAGAATACGCCAAAAAACTAGATGAAACTATTATTGGATTATTTGGTGATAAAGATATTTTAAGAAACACCTTAGGTAAAGACTCCGATACGGTCTCAACCCATTTTGCCTTAAGCCAAATTTTTTCGAAAATGAAACCTGGTGAACCACGCACTGATGATGGTATTAATAATTTCATCATTCAAAAATTCTTTGATGCCAAGCGCTATAACTTAGGGATGGCTGGTCGTTATAAGTATGCAAAGAAATTAGGGATTTATAATCGCTTAGCTGGACGTGTTTTAGCAGAAGATCTTGTGGATGCCGATGGTGAAGTTCGTTTAGGAAAAGGCACCTTAGTGACCAAAGATTTCGTGGAAAAACTTCGCGCTGAAAGATTCTTTGAAAAAGGCGCCCATGAAATGAAGGTTCCGATTAACACCGATTTAAATAATCGTAATAAAGTCAACGTTATCAAAGTTTTCCCTAATGCAAAAAAAGAAACTATCTCCCATATTGTTGGCACTGACCTCAACTTAAAGGATGAAACGGTGACAATTCCAGATATGCTAGCCACTTTTTCTTACTTCTTAAATTTAATGGATGGCTTTGGCGACACGGATGATATTGATCACTTGGCGAATCGTCGTATACACTCGGTTGGTGAATTAATTCAAAATCGTTTCCGTTTAGGATTGTCGAAGATGGCAAAATCCATTCGTGAAAAGATGTCGATTTCCGATATTACAAACGTTACCCCTCAAACGCTAGTCAACATCAAACCTTTAACCGCACAGGTCAAAGAATTTTTCTCAACAGATCCACTTTCACAATTTATGGATCAAACAAACCCTTTAGCAGAATTAGCGAACAAGCGTCGTATATCCGCATTAGGTAGTGGCGGTATTAAACGTGATCGAGCGTCCTTTGACGTTCGTGACGTTCACTTCTCTCACTATGGTCGTATCTGTCCAATTGAAACACCAGAAGGTCAAAACATTGGTTTAATCACCAATTTAGCAACCTATGCAAAGGTGAATCATTATGGATTTATTGAAACCCCCTATCGTAAAGTTGATAAGAAAAATGGTCGGGTTTTAGAAGAAACAGAATATTTATCAGCGGAACAAGAAAGACCTTTTATCATTGCCCAAGCCTCTAATAAACTTGGCAAAGATGGCAAGTTCTTAGAAGATAAAATTATTGCGCGTTTCAATGGCGACAATATTATGGCGAATGTTGAAGATGTTGATTACATGGACGTTTCGCCAAAACAAGTTGTCTCGATTGCCTCTGCTTGTATTCCATTCTTAGAAAACGACGACACCACGCGTGCTTTGATGGGTGCAAACATGCAACGTCAAGCATTGCCATTATTGAAACCTCAAGCTCCGTTCGTTGGTACAGGTATCGAACACGCAATTGCTCGTGACTCTGGATTAGCCGTTGTTGCTCAACAAGATGGTGAAGTTACGTATATTGATTCACGTAAGATTGTTGTGAAGACTAAAGGTACTAGCGAAGAAATTTCCTACCCATTACAAAAGTTTAATCGCTCCAACCAAGGAACCTGCATTAACCAAGTTGCGATTGTGAAACCTGGACAAAAAGTTTTAGCAGGTCAAATTCTTGCAGATGGTCCAGCCATGGATAATGGTGATTTAGCCTTAGGGCAAAACGTTACGATCGCTTTCATGACTTGGAATGGTTATAACTTTGAAGACGCGGTCATCATGTCAGAACGTTTAGTTAAAGAAGATGTTTATACCTCTATTCATATTGAAGAACATACCCTTGAATGCCGTGCAACTAAGTTAGGTGATGAAGAAATTACCCGTGATATTCCCTCAACGAATGAAGAAGCTAAAGCTTACTTGGATGAACGCGGGATTATTATTCCTGGTGCCGAAGTTAAAGAAGGCGATATTCTTGTTGGGAAAGTTACACCAAAAGGTGTTACTGAACCAACCAGTGAAGAAAAATTATTACGGGCAATCTTTAGCGAAAAAACCAAAGAAGGAAAAGATTCCTCTCTCCGTGTTCCACATGGTGGTGCAGGGATTGTATTAGATGTTAAAACCTTCTCACGTGAAAAGGGTGATGAACTCGCTCCTGGCGTGAATGAAGTGGTTCGTGTCTATATTGTGCAAAAGAGAAAAATTTCCGAAGGTGATAAGATGTCAGGTCGTCACGGTAATAAAGGCGTTATCTCACGCATTCTTCCGATCGAAGATATGCCTTACCTACCAGACGGTACACCAGTCGACATTATGCTTAACCCATTAGGGGTTCCAAGCCGGATGAACATTGGTCAAATTTTAGAAATTCATTTAGGGATGGCTGCTAAGAAACTCGGCATGAAAATTGCCACACCAGTTTTTGATGGTATTTCCAACCAAGAAATCATGGACCTCATGAAAAAAGCCGGCCTTGATGAAGATGGTAAATCCGTCCTCCTTGATGGTCGCACCGGTGAAGCCTTTGATGAACGTATTTCTGTCGGTGTCATGTACATGATTAAACTTGTGCACATGGTCGATGATAAATTACACGCTCGGGCAACCGGTCCTTACTCCTTGGTTACGCAACAACCCCTTGGTGGTAAAGCGCAAAACGGTGGTCAACGTTTCGGAGAAATGGAAGTGTGGGCATTGGAAGCTTACGGTGCGGCGAACACTTTACAAGAAATTCTTACCATCAAATCCGATGACCGCGTTGGTCGTCGTAAAACCTATGAAGCGATCATTAAAGATCGTGACATTCCCCGACCAGGCATTCCAGAATCATTCAAAGTTTTACAAAAAGAATTACAAGCGTTGGCAATTGATGTCCGCTTGTTTGATGAAACCAACCAAGAAATGGATATGGAACAACTTTCCAAAGATGCATTAGCCGAAGAAAGAAAAATTAACTCTTCCATTCGTGCTTATACGTCTGAATCTTTTGATGAAGATGAAAATGAAATGTCAGTAAGAGAAAGCTTTACGATTGTTGACGAAAAAGGCGAAGCAATTGCTGAACCTAAAGTCGACGAAGAAGAATAGGAAGGGAGCACACCATGGTTGATATTAATAAAATTAGTAAAATCCGCGTCGGTTTAGCTTCACCAGAAACCATTCGTAAATGGTCACATGGAGAAGTGATGAAACCAGAAACGATTAACTATCGTTCACAAAAACCAGAAATGCAAGGTTTGTTCTGCGAAAAGATTTTTGGTCCATCTAAAGATTATGAATGCCATTGCGGTAAATACAAAAAGCAACGTTATGTTGGTGTTGTTTGTGAAAAATGTGGTGTTGAAGTTATGACCAAAGATGCGCGAAGAGAACGCATGGGTCATATTGAACTCGCCACCCCTTGTGCCCATATTTGGTATGTCAAAGGTATTCCTTCACGCACCGCACTCGTTTTAGATATTAATGCTAAACAACTTGAAGAACTTGTTTACTTAGTTGGCTCAACGTTGATTTGCTTAAATCCTGGTCAATCCAAAATCTTAAAATATCGTCAAGTCATTGATGAAAAAACCGGTCGCGTTGATTTTGTCTCTGTCATTAAAGAATTCCAAGGCCGTTTAGAAGGTTACGAAGCCGCACGCGCCGAAGAACTCGTGAACCGTTTAGAAAACCGTAGTGAACCCATTAACTTTGAAGTCGTCACCGCATTTATTCAAAAACATTTAGGTGCAGAATTTGGTGAAGGTGCAGAAGCGATTAAACGCTTACTAAAAGAAATAGATTTAGAAAAAGAATTCCAAGCAATCAATAAAGAAATGGTGAATGCACCAACGCAACGCCGTAATAAATTGATTAAGCGCTTAGAACTCATCGATAGTTTCCGCTTATCCAATAACCGCCCAGAATGGATGATCTTGGATGTCTTACCTGTGATTCCTCCGGATTTACGACCGATGCTACAACTTGACGGTGGTCGTTTTGCCACGTCCGATTTGAACGATTTATATCGCCGCTTAATTGCCCGAAACCGTCGTTTAAAAAACTTAATTAACATGAATGCTCCTAGCACCATGTTGCGTAACGAAAAGCGGATGTTACAAGAAGCGGTGGACGCCTTAATCGATAATGGCCGCCGTGGTAAACCAGTCTTATCTTCAGGTGGTTCTGGTCGCGAACTCAAATCTTTATCTTCAGCTTTAAAAGGTAAGCAAGGCCGATTCCGTCAAAACTTACTCGGTAAACGTGTTGACTATTCCGGTCGTTCCGTTATTGCCGTCGGTCCAGATTTAAAAATGTATCAATGTGGATTACCAAGAGAAATGGCGATTCAATTATTGAAACCATTTATCGCTTCGTTATTAATTGATCGCGGTTATGCTAACTCGCATAAACAAGCGGAAAAGAAAGTTGATAATTACGATGAAATTGTCTTCGATATTCTCGAAGAAATTATTTCCTTCCATCCAGTGTTACTCAACCGTGCGCCAACGCTTCACCGTTTAGGGATTCAAGCGTTCCAACCCAAATTAGTTGAAGGTCGTGCGATTCGTTTACACCCTCTCGTCACCACTGGTTTTAACGCTGACTTTGATGGTGACCAAATGGCCGTTCACGTTCCTTTAAGCAAAGCTGCTCAAGAAGAAGCGGTGAACTTAATGCTTGCCTCCAACAATATTTTAGGTCCAAAAGATGGTTTACCCATTGCTACTCCGTCCCAAGACATGGTCATTGGTAACTTCTATTTAACGATGGAAAATACCAAAGCATGGTATGAAGGCAAAGCCGCTAAAGCAAGAAAAGCTGGCGATGAAATTAGTGCTGAAATGTATGATGCGTTTGCTGGTAACGAAGGTAAGGTCTTCAAAGACTTATCCGAAGTGATGATCGCTTATCAAACCAAGCAAGTTCATTTACATACGCGCATTGCGGTTCCTGGTGCTGCCTTAAAGAAAACAAACTTTACGCCAATGATGAATGAAGGTTATTTACTTACCACTGTGGGTAAAATGATCTTCAATAGTATCTTCCCAAATGATTTCCCATACATCAATAATAAGAGCGCCTCTAACTTCAAAGCCGACTTAGAAGAATACTTCGTACCTAAAGGTACTGATATTCCTAAAGTCATTGCAAAGAAGCCTTTACTCACACCTTTAGGATCTAAAGATTTATCCGCGATTATTAAGGAGGTCTTCGCTCGTTATGGCACCAGCCGCACGAGTGTGATTCTCGATAAGATGAAAGATCAAGGATTTAAATATGCGACGGTTTCAGGTTTAACCGTTGCTTTAAGCGATATCGTGAAGTTAGAAAATAAACAAGAAATCATTGCCGAAGGTGATCGTCGTGTTGACGACATCACCGACCAATTTAACCAAGGTTTATTAACCGATGAAGAACGTTATAACCTTGTTGTTCAAATTTGGAAAGAAGATGTGCAAAAGAAAATTGCCAGCAGCGTCCTCGAACTCATGGCAAACAAAAACGATAATCCCCTCAACATTATTTTCAACTCAGGCGCTCGTGGTAAAGCATCGAACTTTAACCAATTAATTGGTTATCGTGGTTTGATGTCAAAGCCTAATGGTAAATTTATCGAGTTACCGATTCGATCTTCATTCCGTGAAGGTTTATCCATTTCAGAATTCTTCATTGCCACTCACGGTGCCCGTAAGGTCGGTGCTGATACAGCCTTAAAAACAGCTGACTCAGGTTACTTAACCCGTAAGCTCGTTGACGTTTCTCAAGATGTGATTATTCGTGAAGCAGATTGTGGCACAGACCATGGTACTAATGTTTATGACATCAAGGATACCTCACGTGACACGATTATTACTCCATTACAAAGCCGTTTAATTGGTCGATTTACTGTCCGTGATGTCGTGCATCCTAAGTCAAAGGATGTCATTGTTCCAGGCGATCATCTCATGGATGAACGTGACGCGAAGAAGATTGTTGATGCTGGTGTAACCGACGTTGAAATTCGTTCTGTCATTGGATGTGAATCAAAAGGTGGTATTTGCCAAAAGTGCTATGGTCGTCACCTTGCCACCGGTAAATTAGTTGAAATCGGTGAAGCGGTAGGGATTATGGCTGCTCAGTCGATTGGTGAACCAGGTACGCAATTAACGATGAGAACGTTCCACGAAGGTGGTGTTGCGGGTCGTAACATTACCGACGGGTTACCACGTGTTGGTGAAATTTTTGAAGCCCGTCGTCCAAAAGGTGAAGCTGTCATTGCCTCGATTAGTGGTAAAGTCAATAACATCGAAGACAATAACGGTCGTTATAAAGTCACAATTACCAATGAATTAGAAACCCAAACCTTTGATACCCCATTCGGTTCACGTCTCCGCGTTAAAGTTGGCGATAAAGTTGCCGCTGGTGCGAAGATTTCTGAAGGTGCAATCTATCCAAAAGATCTCTTGAAGTTTGCGGATATGAACGCCGTGCAAAAATACATCATTAAAGAAGTTCAAAAAGTGTATCAATCCAACGGTGCCAGTATTGCCGATAAACATATTGAAGTCATTATTCGCCAAATGACCCGTAAGGTTCTGATTATCGATGGCGGAGACACCGACATGTTAACGGGATCGAAAGTCGATATCACCACCTTTACTGAAAAGAATGAAATTGCCTTATTATCCGGTAAAAATCCAGCGGTTGCGATGCCACGTTTATTAGGTATTACCAAAGCTTCGTTGGAAACGGAATCCTTCCTATCTGCTGCTTCTTTCCAAGAAACCACCAAAGTATTAACAGATGCTGCCATCAAGGGCAAAACGGATATTCTCCATGGTTTGAAGGAAAACGTGATTACTGGAAAATTAATTCCAGCGGGTCGTGGTTTGTTAGATGACGTTGCGAAAGACTCCATAAAGGAAAAATTCTCAGTGGAACAATCTATGCGACAAATTCGCGCCAATTATCGTTCAAATGATGAACAATATTTGGAAAAGTTTGAAGACTTTTTAGAAGATTAATTGATTTATCCTTAAAAGAAAACGAGCGAGAATGTCTCGCTCGTTTTTTCTTTTTTGTTATGATAATGCTATGTTTAAAAACATTTCCATCATTGGTTATTTAACTAGCATGAGTTTGTTTGCCATTTCATCTAACATGCAAATCACTACATTGAGTGGACCAACGTATCGTGATGTGAGAATTCGAGAAGGATATGCAACGGTGATGCCGACCACGGGTAATGTGAATATGCTCGTGATACCCATTAATTTTTCTGATGCTAGTTGCCACGTCATTCTTGAAGGTTGTCAACAAACCAAAGCGAATATTGAACAAGCCTTTTTTGGTGAAACCGAATCCATGCGATGGCATTCTGTTTCTTCTTATTATCAAGCATCGAGTTATGGTCAATTAAACATAGAAGGCATGGTGATGGATTGGTATACCCCTTCTATCACGGCTGTTGCCTTATCTGAAAATCGTGGTTTGTTGGGTAGCCAAGTAATTCAACCTGCGATTGAATTTTTCAAAGCACATTATGCAAATGAAGTTGTTTCTTATGACCAAGATCGCGATGGTTTTCTTGATGCGGTCTATTTTATTTATTCATTACCTTTTGATCCTGAAGAAGAAATCTACGGAGAAGACAAAGATGTTTTTTGGGCATTTGTAGCGTATCAAGGTGGTCAGGCTAATCTTGCAAGCCCTACCTTATTTCATTATGGTTGGAGTAGTTTTCAATTCATGTATGAAGATGGTACGTATCAACGAAGTGAAAATGGAAAAGTGATTTGGGATGAAACAAACGAACCAATATTTAACCCACATTTAGATTCACAAAGCCAACGACAAGTCGATGCGCATGTGTTTATTCACGAAGTCGGTCATTTACTCGGATTACAAGATTACTATAGTTACGATCGTGAGGCTGGTGATTGGGGTCCTGCTGGTGCATTAGATATGATGGATTTTAATGTTGGTGATCACAATGGTTTTTCAAAAATGGCGTTAGGATGGGTAAAGCCTTATGTTGCCCAAACGCAAGTGCAGTCTTTGCTTTTACCCGCTTTATCACAAGCCCCACGTGTGTTGATATTGCCAAAATCGAATTTAACCACAATGATGGATGAATATATTTTAGTTGAGTTTTATCAACCGATTGGTTTAAATCAAAAAGATAGTCAAGAATCTTATGCAGGTCGATATCCAAAAATGTTTACACAAGCAGGAATTAAGATTTATCACATCGATGCTCGCATTGCCCAACTCAGTGTCACTTCTCAAGGCCTTCGTTTGGATGGATTTGTCACTGCGATGCAACCTTCTGGTTACCGTTATCAAATTGCCCACAATAATACGGTGTCAAGAAATGCAATCGGAACGAATCCAAATCATAAACTAATCCACTTATTAGAGGCATCAGGAGTCAATACCTTTCGTCATGGTGGATTTGCTACAAACGCCACTTTATTTCAAACCGGAATGGTGTTCAATGGGGATTCTAATCCTTTTATGATGAATGATGGTACACGTTTGCCGTGGGAATTAACCATAGGTTCTATGACGGAATTGGGTGTGCAATTAAACTGGCGTTATCTCAATTAATAAAATCCTTGCAAATTCGTAGATCCGTTTATATAATCTTCTCGTGCCTATGGAATGACCTGAAAAGGTCTTTTTTAAAGTAGGTTCATGATACACCCGGTATTGTGGAACAATACCTCAAAAGGAGAAAATATGCCAACCATTCGCCAACTCGTTCGGAAAGGTCGTCAAAATCCTTTCTACAAATCCAAGTCACCAGCCTTAGGAAAAAGATGGAACTCGTTGACCAAACGTACGGTCAACCAAGCTTCCGCTCAAAAACGTGGTGTTTGCACCCGTGTCGGAACCATGACGCCAAAGAAACCAAACTCTGCGTTAAGAAAATACGCGCGTGTTCGTTTATCCAATGGATATGAAGTCACCGCATATATCGGTGGTGAAGGTCACAACTTACAAGAACACAGCACCGTGTTAATCCGTGGTGGACGGGTCCCAGATTTACCAGGTGTTCGTTATCACATCGTCCGTGGGACGTTAGATACCGCCGGTATTGAAAAGCGTCGCCAAGGCCGTAGTCAATATGGTACCAAAAGACCTAAAGCCGGTGGCAGTGCTGCCGCTGCTGCTCCAGCTGCTGCTAAACCAGCTGCTGCTAAGTAATTAGAAAGAGAAGGAATGAACTATGCCACGTAAAGGTCAAGTTGCGAAACGCGACGTCTTACCAGATCCAATTCATAATTCCAAACTTGTCACCCGATTGATTAATAAAATCATGATTGATGGTAAGCGCGGAATTGCTCAAAACATTTTATACAAAGCCTTCAAAAAAATCGAAGAAAAATCTGGCAAACCTTCGATGGATGTCTTTGCAACAGCGATGGACAATATCATGCCAGAAGTTGAATTGAAAACTCGTCGTGTTGGTGCGTCTAACTATCAAGTACCAGTCGAAGTCAGCGGTCAACGCAAAACCACATTAGGATTACGTTGGTTAGTCTCTTATGCAAGATTAAGAAACGAAAAAACGATGGAAGATAAATTAGCAGGCGAAATCATTGATGCGGCAAATAATTCTGGTGCATCCGTGAAAAAACGCGAAGATGTTATTAAGATGGCCGAAGCCAATAAAGCTTACGCCCACTATAAGTGGTAGGAGGAGACTATGCCTAAACGCGAATACGACTTTGCTCATACGCGTAATATTGGGATCATGGCCCATATTGATGCGGGTAAAACCACGACAACGGAACGTATTTTATATTTCACTGGTAAAATCCATAAAATCGGTGAAGTTCACGAAGGTGCTGCAACAATGGACTGGATGGTCCAAGAACAAGAACGTGGTATCACCATTACTTCTGCCGCGACTACTGCTTTTTGGAAAGGTTATCGCATTAATATTATTGATACCCCTGGACACGTTGATTTCACCATTGAAGTTGAACGTTCTCTCCGTGTATTAGATGGTGCTGTCACCTTACTAGATGGTAAAAACGGTGTTGAACCTCAAACAGAAACGGTTTGGCGTCAAGGAACCAAATATGGCGTTCCTCGTGTTGTTTTTGCTAATAAGATGGACGCAATTGGTGCCGATTTCGATATGTGTATCGAAACCTTGCATTCACGATTAGCGGCGAATGCTGAAGCCATTCAATATCCGATTGGTCTTGAAAGCAATTTCAAAGGCATCATCGATTTGATCGAACAAAAAGCTTGGATGTACTCTGAAAATAAAGATGAAGCCCCAAAAGAAGGACCTATTCCTGAAGAATATAAAGACAAGGTTAAAAAATTAAGAGCCAAGTTACTTGAGGCCATTGCTGGATTTGACGATGATCTCATGGTCAAAGTTTTAGATGGTGTTGAACCAACGGTTGCGGAAATTAAAAAAGTCATTCGTAAAGGTGTTTTACAAGGCCAATTCTTCCCAGTTATGTGTGGTGCATCCTATAAAAATAAGGGGATCCATCAATTGTTAGATGCCGTTATTGATTTTTTACCTTCACCTACAGATATTGAAAATGCTGAAGCCACATTACCGAATGGTGAAAAATTCAATGTGATTCCTGATGATGAAAAACCAGTCGCTGCATTGGCATTTAAAATTGCCACTGACCCATTTGTAGGTCGCTTATCGTATGTTCGGATTTACACAGGAACTTTAAAAGCAGGTTCTTATTTAATTAACACCACCAAAGGTATCAAAGAACGGATTGGTCGAGTTGTGTTAATGCACGCCAATCACAGAGAAGAAGTTGATGAATTACACGCAGGTGATATTGGTGCTGTTGTTGGCTTAAAAGGCACCACGACCGGTGACACTTTATGCGATGAAAAATTTGAATTACTTTTAGAAAAAATGGAATTCCCTGCACCTGTTATTGAACAAGCAGTCGAACCAAAAACCAAAGCCGATCAAGAAAAAATGTCGATTTCATTAATGAAATTAGCAGAAGAAGATCCAACGTTCCGCGTATCTACCAACGGTGAAACAGGTCAAACCATTATTGCAGGGGTTGGTGAACTTCACCTCGATATTATTGTGGACCGATTACGTCGTGAATTTAACGTCAACGTTAACGTGGGTGCTCCACAAGTTGGTTATCGTGAAACGATTCGTGGCGCTGCTGAATGCGAAGGAAAATATATTCGTCAGTCCGGTGGTCGTGGTCAATATGGTCACGTTTGGATTCGCTTTGAACCAAATCCGGGTAAAGGATTTGAATTCGTTGACGCGGTTGTCGGTGGATCCGTTCCACGTGAATTTATCAAGCCAACGATGGAAGGTTTAAAAGACGCCTTACAACGTGGGATGGTTGCTGGTTATCCTGTCATCGACTTGAAAGCAACCTTATTCGATGGATCTTACCACGATGTTGACTCTGCTGAAGGTGCTTATCGCATCGCAGCAAGCATGGCTTTAAGAGAAGCAGCAAAACGCTGCTTACCTGTCATTCTTGAACCGATCATGAAAATTGAAGTGACCGTTCCAGAACAATATTATGGTGATGTGGTTGGTGATATTGCTAGACGCCGTGGTCAAATGACGGGTGATTCGCAACGTGGTAATGCCAAGGTTGTTGAAGCAGAAGTCCCACTTGCACAAATGTTTGGTTACGTCACTGATTTACGATCCTTCACGCAAGGTCGTGGAAACTATACAATGCAATTTGATCACTATGGCGAAACGCCACGCTTTGTCGCAGAAGAAATTATTAAAAAGCACGGCGTTAAAGCTGAGAAATAGTAAGCAAATATCATTGATTTTCTAAAAGAAGTGCGTTAATATATAAAAGTTAAATAACTAATAAAGTTATAAAAAAAGGAGAATGCTTATGGCAAAAGAAAAGTTTGATCGGAGTAAAGTACACGTTAATATCGGGACCATCGGTCACGTTGACCATGGTAAGACCACGCTTACTGCAGCGATTACCACGGTGTTAGCAAAACAAGGTGGCGCCACTGCAAAGCGCTATGATGAAATCGACGCAGCCCCAGAAGAAAAGGCTCGTGGTATTACCATTAACACTTCCCATATTGAATATGCAACTAAAAATCGTCACTATGCTCACGTTGACTGCCCAGGACACGCTGACTATGTTAAGAACATGATCACCGGTGCTGCGCAAATGGACGGAGCAATTCTTGTCGTTGCTGCTAACGACGGTGTTATGGCACAAACCAAGGAACACATCCTTCTTGCTCGTCAAGTTGGCGTTCCATTTATCGTTGTCTTCTTAAACAAAGTTGACTTAGTCGATGACAAAGAATTAGTGGATATCGTTGAAATGGACATCCGTGACACCTTAAGTAAATATGGTTTCCCAGGTGACAAGATTCCTGTGATCCGCGGTGCAGCTGTCAAAGCCTTAAATGGTGATGCAAATGAAGAAAAGAATATCTTGGCGTTAATGGAAGCGGTTGATACTTATATCCCAACTCCAAAACGTGAAAAAGACAAACCTTTCTTAATCCCAGTTGAAGACGTCTTAACCATTACGGGTCGCGGTACTGTCGTGACGGGCCGTGTTGAACGTGGAACCTTAAAGTTAAACGATGAAGTTGAAATCGTTGGTATCAAAGACACCATTAAGTCTGTTGTTACCGGTATTGAAATGTTCCGTAAACTTCTTGATGAAGCACAAGCCGGTGATAACGTTGGTGTGCTTTTACGCGGGATCGTTCGTGAACAAGTCGAACGTGGACAAGTGGTTGCAAAACCTGGTTCCGTTACACCACACACAAAGTTCTCGGCAACTGCCTATATCTTAACCAAAGAAGAAGGCGGTCGTCATACCTCTTTCTTATCAAACTATCGTCCACAATTCTACTTCCGTACCACCGACATTACTGGCGTTATCGAATTACCAGCAGATGTAAAGATGGTTATGCCAGGTGATAACGTGACGTTCAATGTTGAACTCATTCACCCAGTTGCGATTGAAAAGGGAACCAAGTTCTCAATTCGTGAAGGTGGCCGTACCGTTGGTGCTGGTACCGTTAACGAAATCGTTAAGTAAGATTGTTGCTTTATTGATTTATAAAAAGACCGATTTATCGGTCTTTTTTTCTTGCAAATTCAAATTGAATTCTTGATAATGAATTTATGAAAACAAATCCATTTGCCGTTCCTGCTAATTTATTAAAACGTACCGGTGCTGCTGTCTTAGATTTATTTCTTTGGTTGATCAGTAGTTTAATTTTACTAAGTTATGTTTTTGGACCACTTTATGATGCCCAATATGGAACCACACAACTTTCTGATCAATTTGTTGCCTATCAACAAGCGAGTTATTTATATGCAACAGACGAGGAATCTAATCAATTAGTCAATTTAGATTTAACCGAAGTCCCAGAAGCCATCTATCAGTATTATTCAGAGTTTAAAAATGGAAAAGTTTATGAACCAGGTGAACCTGCTTTTGAATTTTCGATATCTTGGTACAACATTCATGTTTTAAACGTCCAAGATGCTGATCCTATTTTTGAATTAGTCAATACTGATTTGAATGTATTAGCGGTGTTAAAAGATGGTCTAACACAAACGGAGATTGATGCTTTTTATACCGAAGCTTATCGATTAGCATTGGTGGATTTTAATACGTATCCGCCCTTTTCATCGTTGGTCAATTTAATCAATGGATACTTTTTGGAAATCATTGGATATTCTGCCTTTTTATCATTTTTAATTTTTTACATTCTCGTCCCACTCCTTTTTAAGCAAGGTGTGACGTTAGGAAAAAAAGCCAGTGGTATCATCGTGGTGAACGACAAAGGTTATACGATGAAATGGTGGCAATTACCATTACGAAGTTTAGTATTAGCGGCAACGCTTATTACTGCGCTTTATACGATTTTTGGTTCTTTACTTTTATCCTATACCCTAATGGTGTTTACCAAGGGTTATCGTTCGGCGAATGATTTTCTTGCGCTGACAAAAATTGTCGATCAAAAAACATCCAAAATTTTTAATGATGAACAAACGTTACTCGCTTATGAAAATCAACTCGAACGCGGCCAAACGCAAGATTCAAATCGTTATATCAAGTAGTCCATTGTGTTAATTTGAATTGAATTAAACGCATGATTATTGTAAGATAATTTGGCAATGCACCATTAGCTCAGCCGGTAGAGCAGCTGACTCTTAATCAGCGGGTCATAGGTTCGAATCCTATATGGTGTACCATGACATTTACATCTTCTGCGGAAGATGTTTTTAATTTGGTTTATGATAAAGAAGTGATGAAATCTAGTATTCCTTCTTATGATCGTATCGCCAAACAATGGAAAGATGTTCGTGATCGAGCATCCATTAATCAATGTATTGTCGATATTTTTCCGCTATTTCCTAAACATGCAACCGTATTGGATGTTGGTTGTGGTACAGGTTATCCCATTGCAAGCTGGTTATCTAATAAAGGATGTAAAGTCACTGGGATTGATGGATCCAAAGCCATGATTAAGTATGCAAAAGCCCTACGATTAAATGACGCAGAATTTTACTTGGCTGATATTGCCACTTACAAACCAAGTCAAACGTATGATGTAATCATCGCCTTTGATAGTTTATTTCACCTTAATCTTGATCAACAAAAACCAGTGTTAACAACCTTACTTAGCGCTTTAAAATCCGGTGGCATCTTTTTGATGACCCATGGAAAGAAACATGGAGAAATTAAAGGCGAAATGTTTGATGCGCCATTTTTTTATTCTAGTCTTGCAAAAGAAGATTTTGTCGGACATTTAGAATCGATGGGAATGCGTCTATTAATTGTTAAAGAAGATTATCAAGAAATTACAACCGGTTCTCGAGATTTACTAATTGTTGCACAAAGAGTTACGAAATAGATTAATTTAGCATAAAATGAAATTATGACCCCTAAACAAATCATTCTCAAAATACAACAAGCG
>JBEDEK010000042.1:0-14312 GCA_041175745.1 Bacillota bacterium
AATTAAAACTATTAACAGGATTAAGCTAAGTCCGATGATATAACCAACAATCGTTTGCTGACCATAAATGCTAATCGTGACAGAGTTAGAATAATAACTTACATAATCAACAATCGTTCCACTAACACTATAAATAGGTAATCGATATCGAACTCGATATTGAAATGTTCCATTTCGAAAGGGTGAGAAGTGATCCAAATTAGCACCGCCAATATTTTCAAAATCAGAACTATTTTGTGGTGCTGCTTGCCACTGGAATCGAAGATCCTCTTTTAGCGGCGCATACATAGGTAGCGTTAATGTCATTGTATTGGATTCAAATCGATCACCAACGATTGATTGGCTTAATTGGGCTAGCCCAATGACTGGATTAAGGTAGTCCCACTTTGCATACACACTTGTATCTTGTAAAATTGGCAAATCAAAATCATGAAATCGTGTAAGATTTTCATCTTGGTACCAAGCCTTTAATCGAACATTATCTCGAAAAACAAAATCAGTTGGCGCGTTAAAATAAAAATCACCCTGGTTCAGCGTTACCACTTTTTGCTGATCATCGTTCAAAATAATAAATGATAAGTTGACCGTTTCTTGAACTGGAAGTGGTGATGATAACCCAATCAAGAACGCGATTGATAAGGCGAATGGCGTCATCTTAATCCACCTGATTGAATCGTTGAACCGTTAAAGTGATTGTTAAATTACCATTGCGTTGTCTTAATTCATCAAGCATTTCTTTTTGCTTGGTCGATTTCTTAATCACGATATGATAAGTCAGTTCAAAGAGTGTGCCAAAATCAATCGTTCGAACACGATTAATCGCATACGATAAACAATATTTTTTTAATAAATCATCAAAAAGATTTTCATAGTTTAAACTTTCAGGTACAACAATGCGTAA
This sequence comes from Bacillota bacterium, assembly GCA_041175745.1. Classification (GTDB taxonomy): domain Bacteria; phylum Bacillota_I; class Bacilli_A; order RFN20; family CAG-826; genus UBA970. The sequence goes on from JBEDEK010000042.1 coordinate 902, forward strand.
AGCCAAGTTCTTTTCAGAAGTTTTTCCAAATCTTAAAAAATACAACACAAGAATGACTGCCATCATGAATAGGGTGAAGATTAAAGCAAAGGCAACATAACCAGTCCCGGCAATGACACCGATAACAACGGTTAATAAGACGTAGGCAATATCTTCTGTATTGCGTTGATTGGAACGAAAGCGAGTTAAAGCAAATAAACCACCAACCGCAATACCGGCAGCAAGATTGTTGGCGAGCATAATAATCAATACTGCTACCACAGGTGGCATGATAGCCATCGTCCAAGGGAAATCAGAAACGTATCCATCTTCTCTTTTTATAAACATATAAAAATAAGCGAGGGCAATCCCAAGAATCACAGACGACATCATCACCACAAGTGCGATGACGACTAAACTATCTAACTGCGTATTTAAATTGTCAAACATCGTTGCCAATCTCCTTTGCTAGGCTATTTTCATAAGCCTTGCCATATTTTGAAAAGGTGTTCAGATAAATTTTCAAGCGTGCGAGGGTTTTTGCAAACCACAAAGGCATTGCTTCGCCAACCTTCACTTCCATGAGCACCATATCTTGAGCGAGTAAAAGAGTTCCTTTTACCTTGCTTTCAAAATCAAAATTATCATAACGCGTATGAATCTGATGGTCAAACGTTACTCGAAATTCAGGATCTTTTTTGTCAAAGAACGCTAATCGATCATATTCAATAAAGACTGCTTTCCTTAATTGATAAATTTGCGTCATGTATTTTAATTCTTTAAGAATTTGTTGGTCATAAAAACCTTCTCGGTGAGGAATAAGACCTTGTTGCATAAATTGTTCAATTTCATCAAGCGTTAAAGACGCTCTTCGTTTTGTAACAACACCTTTAATTTTCCTTTTGACTTCAAGGAAAACGATATTGGTCTGATCACCTTGAGTCCCATATTTCCGGATGCGTAACTTTTCTTTAAAGTCTGGTTTTAACAAAGACATAGAGATTAATTGGTGATCTGGAGTGTCAAAATAAACATTTCTTAAATGATAAGTTTTTCCACCTTTGCAAAATGGGTCAAAGGTCATATTTCGTTTAATCGAAATTAAAATTTTTTCATATTGCTCACGCGTGAGTATGAACTTCTTCTCATACCGTTGAAATACACTTTTACTATCTATCATATAGAAATTAATTATACCTTTCTTACATCCAAAACTTAAGTATTGGTTGACACTGACCATTTCGGTCAGTATAATAAATCCATGGAAGTAAGTAATAGTCAATTATCGATTATTAAAGCGGGGTTTATTGTTTTTGGGGAATTTGGTAAGTCAAAGGCTTCGATGTCAAACATCGCGAAAGTGGCCCATGTTTCAAAACCATTATTATTTCATCACTTCGGCACCAAGGATAAACTTTATAAAGCTTGTTTAAACTTTGCCAATCTTCAACTGATGGATCTAAAGAAACCCGTGCTACAAAATCATTCCTTCATTCAAACCCTCAAAGAAATTCAAGTTGCTAAATTTAATCTAGAAAAAACATATCCTGGTATTTTTAAATTTGCAATCCTTGAACACCCTCAATTACCCACTATTCCGCCTACTCCATTTACAAAAGCGGACATAAAGCGAATGCATCCTTCAGTAAATCCAGATCAATTTTGGCAAACATTGTATTACTTAACTTTAGGTTATCAATCTGCCCTATTTGGACATAAAGCAGCAGATGCATTAATTAAGGATTATCAACAATCTTTTGAAATGTTAGAAAAAATAGTGTTTGCTAAGGAGGAATAAACGATGGCAAATTTATACGAAATTCGAGGACTCAATTATCGTTACACCACAAAAAATGATTACGTGGTTAAAGATTTAAATTTAAATATTCAAGAAGGACAAATTTTTGGATTACTTGGACCCTCAGGTGCGGGAAAATCCACCACTCAAAAAGTGCTCATAAAATTGTTGCCTGGTTACGAAGGCAGTGTTTTATTTAAAGGAAAGTCTTTAAAATCTTTAAAACAATCCTTTTATGAGGATATTGGTGTGGGTTTTGAAATGCCAGTTCACTTTAACAAGTTGACTGCAGATGAAAACTTAAAATATTTTGCGTCACTTTATAAAAAGAAAACAAATTATCGTTCATTACTTGTGCGCGTAGGTCTAGGAGAATCCATTCACCAGCCAGTTGGACAATTTTCAAAAGGCATGAAGATGCGTCTAAATTTTGTCAAAGCTTTGTTGAATGATCCCCAAGTATTATTTCTAGATGAACCGACAAACGGATTAGACCCAAGCAACGCAAGAATCATAAAAGATATGATTTTAGAAGAAAAGAAAAAGGGTAAAACCATTCTCATTACAACGCATTTAATGGGCGATGTTGAGGAATTATGTGATGAGGTGGCTTTTATTGCTAACGGCAAACTACTTGAGACCGCTACACCTAAATCCCTGAAATTAAAATATGGTCGACGTGAAGTGAAACTTGAATATACCGAGAACAACCAAATGAAATCATTAGTCTTACCATTGGACGGATTATCAGATCACACCTTATTTCAAACCATTTTAAAAGAGAACCGCATCATTACCCTACATTCTCAAGAAACGTCACTCGATAAAATTTTTATCGAAATAACCGGAAAAAAACATGAATAAGTTTTGGTCATTATTAAAGGGTGAAATCCTTCGCTTATGGCGTTATAAAATTACCTTTTTTGGTTTGGTGGTCAGTATCATTTGGTTGGTGGTTATCATTCTTGTTAGTGAGGTAGAAGCCAATGCATTACTGCCGCAAATTCTTATGCTAGATAGTGGTTTAATGGCGATTATCCTACTGGCTGCTGCCTATTATTATGAGAAGCAAGAAGGAACGATGAAGGCTGTATTAGTTTCTCCCACGTCACCCATAATTCTATTATTGGCAAAAGTAACCGGTGCACTTTTGGGTAGTGTAATTTCTTTACTTCTGATTTGGTTCACCATGCTATTGGTTCATGGCACCATGTTTTCATTATTGCCAGCCTTGGTGATGATTGTACTCGTGACAATCGCTCATCTTAGTTTAGGATATGTTTTGATTTATCTTAGTGATGATTTTATGGACTTATTATTAAAATATACTTTTGTGGTGCTGATCCTATTTGTTCCGATTATCTTGGTTAATCTCGATATCATTCCAGAAGTTTGGCAATGGGTGGCATTATTTTCCCCTACCTATGCAGGACAACAAGCCTTGTCCCACCTTTGGAGTCCATTAGGTGATAGTGCCTTGGCGATCACACTTTTATTTTTATTGGCGTATCCACTGATTCTTTTTCCACTTTACGTTTTACCGCAATTTAGAAAGGAGGCTATTCGGGCATGAAGATGTATCTTAGCCTTTTTCGTTACGAACTCAAAACCCTTTTAAGAGATCCTTTGAATTTGTTTATGCTCATCTATCCTTTTTTCATGCTTGGTTTTGTGGGTTGGTTAATTCCCACCATCTTGGTGAGAACTGGATTGGATACCCAAGGACCAGAGTACGCTCTTAGTATGCTGATGTTATTCATTTTAATCCTTGCGATTGGCGGTTTTATCTCTGGGGTCATTCTTGGTTTTTCATTACTAGAGAATAAAGATGAGCAAACGATTAAAGCAATTGCCGTTTCCCCAATTACCGTCCAAGGTTATACGTTATTTAAAACAACCTATGCTTTTATTTTTGGTGTCCTCGGAAATTTTGTGATGTTGTTTGGAATGAAGTATGTGTTTGGTAATACCTTTTCCTTTACCTACGGAGAAACTTCCTTTGGACTAGCTTCGATTCATGATGGATCAATCATCTTATTTTCAATTGTTTCTAGTCTCATTACCCCAACAGCTGGTGCGTTAATGGCAGCGTTAGCAAAAAACAAAATTGAAGGATTCGCTTTAATGAAATCCGGTGGCATTGTCTTTATGGTTCCGTTATTGATTCTATTAGAAGCATTTGGTGATTGGAAACAATTTATTCTCGGTATTTCACCTAATTTTTGGGCGGTTAAAGGTTTCTATAATCTTGCACTCAATACCCAAGGACCCAACGATTTAACTTTTGGTTGGTACTTGGTTATAGGAACTATTTATATGGTGGTAATTGCTGCATTTGCTTTACGTTTTTTTATTCGGCGTGTGAACGCAGAAAGGAGCTCATAACATGCCATGGTGGGGTTGGATATTGATTGCCGTTGCAGTCGTCGTCATTGGTTATCTCAAATTAAAAGTATGGGGAACGATGACAAAAAAGAAATCACCAAAGCCAAATGAAAAAGAAGAGGACTAATTATCCTCTTTGATATGGTTTCAACATGCGTTCAGGCGCATGTTTTTTTATTTGTTGTAAGACAAAATAAGGATTGAGCAATAACTCTCGACCAAGATAAATCAAGTGACAATCACGATCAAGCGCGGATTCAATTTGCTCTACTGAAGTTATCAATCCACCACCGATGGTTAAGATACCCGCAGCCTGAATTTGATTGGCAAAGGGTAATTGATAACCAGGTTTCGTTTGAATGGTGGTCGGCACAACACCACCGCTACTGACATTAACACCGGCAATATAAGGTTGAATCAGTTTAAGAACCTGAATGGTTTCAGGAAGATGATGACCACCCTCTGCATATTCTTCTGCTGATAATCTTACCCATACCTCACCTTTAAAAACCTTACGAACTTCCATCAAAATTTCTTTTAGAAAGCGCGTGCGATTTTCAAGTGAACCACCGTACATATCTTGCCGATGATTACTTAAAGGTGATAAAAACTCATTAATTAAGTATCCATGTGCACCATGAATTTCTACCCCATCAAAACCAGCAAGTTGGGCCCGTTGAGCAGCACCTTGAAAAGCGGTAATGACATCTTTGATATCGGCTAAAGTCATGGCTTTTGGTGTGCCATAATCCTTAGAAAATGCAATCGCACTAGGGGCAATCGCAGATTGATTTTGAATCCCACTTTTTCTTCCCGCGTGTGCAAGTTGAATGGCAATAAGACTACCCGATAAATGGACATCATCGACTAATTTTTTTAAACCCTTTATGTGTTCATCGTGGTAAATACCAACGTCTCGATCAGAAATTCGCCCCCGAGATTCAACAGCACTTGCTTCGATAATCACCATAGCAACGCCACCATAAGCTCGTGCGGTGTAATGGGCATGATGAAAAGGTTGAATGAAACCATCGGTATCGGCTTGATACATACACATCGGTGCCATGACAACTCGATTCTTAAATTGGAGTTTGCCCCACTGTGTGGGTTGTAAAAACTTAACCATTAAGACTGCTTAAACCAAGATAGAATCCCATGGAAAGATCATTATAGAATTCCGTACGGGTGGAAATGCACGAGAGCACCCAAATATCCAGTGCAAAAGTTGTAAATTCGATTTCCACAAGCATTTGAGATGAATCTTGGATGTCATTTACATCGTCAGATTCAAACCGTGTTTGCAGGACCTTGGCCACGTCTTGATATAAATCAATTGTTTCTGAAATGTCTTCACGAGTCACTGTAAGTAAATATTGATGGAGCGTTTCATCGACTTGATAACTGAGTTGAATGGTCGGTCCATTATATGGATTTTCATATAATGTGTTGATAGAACTCACATAAACCAAAGACTCATATTGAAGCGTGGTCAGGTCGATTACATTCAAACCAAGACTATAGAATAAAGCCTCATCATTAGGATTAACTGGATCAATTTCGCGGGCTCCAAAGATTGTTTGAAAATCTGCGGGGTGATTATAATCCACTGGCACTAATGGAAACCGATTCATTCCCAATTGGTCCATTTTATCGAGGGTACCTAATAAATAAAAATAGGTTTCATCTTCAAGAACATCCTTGCGGATAATGGTGTTATCCTCGCCCAACATATCGTTGGCTTGTAGGGTTTGTTGAAATTGTGCATTCAATAACATCGTCGTTAAACTAACTGCATTCAATCCAGGAAGCGCAGCAATCGCAACGAAAGCACCTGTTAATGCAAACAAACCGCGGTGAACTGCAGCTTGATGTTTCCGGATCATAAAGTATGCATAGATTAAAGGCCAAACACCAAGCATCAACTGAATCGTGACATCCAATGAAATCCCATCTAAAGCAATGGTTTTAAATTGTTCAAGGTAATAACCTAAGATAACGAAAATAAGAACGTAATGAAAATAGGAGACATAGGTTTCTACAAATTTATTAGCTTTTGCTAGTGGGGCTAAGGCAACTTGGGCACTAATGCCAACAAAGGCAATCACCAAGGCAGAGAAGGTGTAATACGTTGCTTCATACGTCGCGGAACTAAAGAATCCTGTTACAAGATAAAGTAAAACCAATAATGAAAAGACAGAAATAACAGGGGCGATGACAAACATAAATGCACGTTGCCAAATCATACTATAATCTTTCTTGAGCGTAAGTTCTTTATTGCTTTGAGGATATGAGTCCAATAAGGTTGGAACAAAGATATAGGTTCCAATCACAATGAAAATTTCTAAGTAAAGTAAAAGATCAATTTGTAAGGCAAATAAAACATTGATACTAATCAGAACGACAAAGATACCTACATAGAGGATAAAAGCATAAAAGAAACTGGTAAATAATTTTGTGAAGAAAAGAACGATACCAATTCCAATATCACTTCTATTCATTAAATAAGGGGTAAAAACCACCAAAGCATAGAACGCATAACCTAAGTTAGAAAAACGATTAAACTCAACCAATTCAACTGTTTCCAGTGATAAGAAAAGATATAAACTGACGCCAATCAAAACAATCGATGTTAATCCATACCCATAGTACTTCTTTAACCCAGACCAACGTTCAATTAATAATCTAATTACAATGGTTAGAGGAAGCAGTAAAAACAAAACTCGATTTAAATCCATTAACCAAAATAGTTCTGTTTGTAGTTCCTGTGCAAGCTCAAAATTTAAAACCATCAGGAAACCCAAAAGAAAACTAACAATGATGGCTTCAGGAAATCTAGGAAAACTTTTCTTCAACGGTTGAACAATCAATCCAACAATCTTTTGAATAAGCCTTTTCATCTTCTTCCACCTCTAGATGAACCGCCGCTACCTCGATTAGCACCAGTAGAGGATGCTGCCGCTGCTGCGGAGGCGCGACGTTGATCATCAATAAAGTCATCAATCATCAGCACAACACTTATGGCGAGGGCAATATCAAATTTGTCATCTACTGCAATTTGATACGTATCACCCCAACTAAGAAATTTCTTGGTAATTTGAACTACTAAGCCAGCTTCGTCTTGAATCGAAAAATTATAACCAAAGAAGTCTCCTTTGATTTCATATTTCTTTTCTTTAATCACTAAATTAAATTTAGCACCGAAGAATGCAAGTAGTTGTTGGGCCATTTTTGCCACTTGTTGATTATTTGCATCATAAAGAAAATAAGTAGGAACAAACGTTAAAACTTTTTGTTTCATCGTATAAATTGGTTGCGTATCACCAACTTTAAATAAATCACGACGACTATTTAATGTTAGAATCTTTCCTTTCGCCTCATAAAGTAAGGTTTGATTTTCATCATAAACTTTAAATTCATCGCGAATCGCAAAAACCTTTTGTTTTAAATACACATACTTCATATTAGAAATTCCTCCACATGATGCATAAAGTCTTCGAAATAAGTATCAAAGGGTAAATGCCCTGCATTCGGCATTACCACTAGGTCGGCGTTATCACCGAGTTCCGCTAACAATAATTGACCTGTACTTAAAGGAATAAAACCATCAAACTCACCCCAGATCAAGAGGATGGGTTGTTCTACATCTTTAAGTTTATCATTGGTAGAGCCAGAATCGTTATCGCGCGTAAATTCACGTAACACTTTTCCAGGAATGGTGCGGTTAACGATAAACATTTCATCAAAATCTTCTTGGGTTACTCGTTGACTTTGGACCTCGTCGTTTGAGTAGGCTGTGAAAAAGACTGTCCGTTGTACAAAGTAATTTTGGGCAATGTAGTCATAGACAAACAACGGTAAATCCGATGGCATTAAACTATTCCCGTTGGAAGGTTCCACATAACCACCAGAACCAATCAGAATCATGCGATTGACATAAGCGGGAAAATCGTGTGCAAGGTGAAAGGAAACTTCTCCTCCCATGGAATGTGCCATCACGGTAACCTCATTGATATTCAATGCATCTAAAAATTTGACAAGGTAAGCGGCTTGATTGGCTTTGGCATAGTCAAAATCTAAAGACTTTTCTGACAAACCATATCCAATCAGATCCACAGCAATAATGTGGTAGCGATCTTTTAAAGCATCCATGACCTGAATGAAATCATAACTTGATCCTAAAAATCCATGAATCATCAGGATGGTTTCTGTGTTATTTTCGCCGACTTCGCGATAAAAATAGTTATATCCTTCAACATCAATGGTTTTGGCATATTGTGTTTTGACATATCCGTAATCATCTTCGATGCGTTGTACTTCAAATCCCGTCAATACAAGCCCTACCACTATCAATCCATAAAAAAGCAAACTGAGATATTTGAAGAAACCTAAAAAGATTTTAATTATTTTTTTCATTTTTTCTTCATGATTTCAATGCCTGCCAAAGTGGTTTTACCTTGATAGACAATCGTTTTACCCTTCATCAACCAAATTAAGATTTCTCCAGTAAGTCCTTCTTTAATCGTGTGATCCATCTTTCCAAATTTAGGTGACGGTAAATTAACAACATGATCAATAGAACCAACAATTCGTAATCGATAAACCCCACGACTTAACACGTACTCCACTTGTTTTTCTTCAATTAATTCTGAACGGACACGACCACCGTTATAGGTTGCAAATCGGTAATGTTTACCTTGTAAATACAAGTGGCAAATTAACCCTTGGAACTTTAAACCCAGATAAGGAATGTTCGCATAAGAGAAGAAAAAAGAGGTTTGCGCCTCCGGAAAGTGATTGCCTTGCATCCATACGTATGATGATGGGAAAGAAGTACCCCAATCTTTTTCTAGGTAGCCTTTTCCATCGGTAAAGTTGATATGTTCGCCATTGATGTTTAATGATCCTTTAAAGGTGTGGAGCAAAGAGATGACCCCGTGGTAGCATTCCATCTTTGGTACATAAGCAAACGGACCCATGATGGAAGGATTTAAAAATCCTTGATTTAAGGGGGTGGGATTAAGAATTTGTAAATCTCCTTTAATGACTAAACCTTCTTGTTTTAAATCTAAGTGAAGATGTTCAAGGGAAAATTGATTCATTCCAACTGCAACTTTAAATTGATTTTTATCGGGAATAAATTCTGAAACTTGATATCGAATATAAATGTTCTTTAAAGTGGGTTTGGCACCATGACGAACTAAAAAAACTTGCACAAAAGCATGGGGATCTTTTTTAGCTAAGGAGATACCGGGAATGAGGGCTAGTGATGTTAACTGGTCTTTTGAAACAAGTTTAAAGTACCAACCCTCAAAGTATTGTTGGGTTTTACCAAAGCCTTGGTATATTTCTGGTTTGTTAATATTGTTCATAAAAAAAGCTAAGGTTTCCCTTAGCTTCATTTTACCTTAATCGAAGTCAGTTAAACTAGGAAGGTTGGAAGGCGCCAAATAAGACTAACCAAGTAAGGATCGTCTTGGCAACGAGTGATAAGACGATATATCCTCTTTCACCGTGTAAGTAATCTTTAAATTTACCAACGCCTAAGTATTGTAAGAGCATGTTGACTGGGAAAGTGTTAAAAGCGATGAAGTAGGTGGCTAAGATTGCCCACACAAAGACTGGGACTGCATCTAAGTTAGGATTGACGCCAATATAGAAAGCAATCGCGACCCATGGTGCTAAGCCGATAATCGTACCGAAAATAAATGGTAACCAATTGACCTTCTTTCCAACTTTGGATTCTCCTTGGTTTAACAATTCCATATCTAAACCAAAAAGGTTCATCGCTGCGTTAGATAAAGCAATCAAGGCAAAGACGGCAACGTCACGAACACCAAATAATGCCGAGATTAATACGATCATCAAGGATGAACTTAACGCATATTCGTACCAACGGAATTGGTTGATGCCAACTCTTAAACCCGCACGATATTTGTTCTTAAATGGGAACGCAATTAAGAAGTGGAAAATGGCCGAGAGCAATAAGAAGCTAGCGGTCATCGGTAAGAATGGTAATTCAAATAAAGTGTCTGTTACGGCGAGAACCAAGCCTTCACCTGGAACAAATTCAAGATAGTTTCCAATCACTGGGATTGTAAAAGCTGCTTGAGAATCATTGAGCGTCGGATAGATAAAAAAAGCAAACAACATCATCAACACACCTTGAATAAGGTGGACGAGACCCATCGTCTTGTTAAATTTGATCAACTTATCAACTTTTTGATCAAAGGTCGCCACTGCTACTTCTGCCATACTTTGTTTTTCTCCTTTTACTAAGTATTAACAAACCTATTATAGAACAATCCTTCTATAATATTCCTAGGACGCTTAAAAGATGATTCACAAATTTATTAAAGGTACCAATCCAAGCAAACCAACACTTTTATTGCTCCACGGCACTGGTGGGGATGAAAACGACTTATTACCTGTTGGTAAAATGATTGATCAAGAAGCCAATTTACTATCCGTTAGGGGAGAAGTGATTGAAAATGGCATGCCGAGATTCTTTCGTCGTCTGTCTCCGGGTGTATTTGATGAACAAGATTTAATGTATCGCACAAGTCAATTGCATGATTTTGTTGACCAAGCGAGTAAGACATATGATTTTGATCGCAGTGATGTAATTGCGGTGGGTTATTCCAACGGTGCCAATATCGCAGCCAATATGCTCATGCAAATTCCATATAGCTTAAGAGGGGCCATCTTAATGCATCCGATGTTACCCAGAAAAGATGAACAAATTCCCGAACTTAAAAATACAACTATCTTAATTACCGCAGGAAACAATGACCCAATCGTACCATTAGAAAGTACACAAGCCCTCAAAGCTTTATTAGATCGCCGCGGGGCAAATGTCTCATTAAGTTGGTTTAAATTCGGTCACAAGTTGTCCAGTGAGGAAATTCAAGTTATCATTAAATGGTACCAGCAATCGTTGGTTCACCAAATCAAACATTTAAATTAAAGGAGACATGATATGGGTTCATTATTAGGTTTTTTAACGGTGTTCTTTATTTTGATGAGCTCGACCAGAAAAGGTGTAAAAATTTTTCTTGAAAAAGTTTTAATTCGAAACAAGAAAAATGAAGTTAAAACCTCCTGGGATTTAAAACTGCTTTTGGCTTTACAAAAATACCATCGCTATTTTGGTATTGGCGCTTTATTAAGTGCTTTACTTCACGCAGCGTTACAATTTTCGATTACAGGGGCACCTAGTTTAACAGGTGGTACCATGGTTGGATTATTGGTGATTCAAGGGGTGACGGGATATTTACAAGAAAATAAAAAAGGTAATCTAAAACTTTTAAATACCATACACGCCATCATTCCACCTGTTCTTATTCTGCTCATTGTGTTACACATTATTTACAACTCAACGTTTATCGCAGGATTAGGCATCGGCGGATAATCCAAATTTTTATTTAGCTTTAGGAAACCACGGAAAGAAAATATTCGTGGTTTTTTCATATACAGCAAATCCTGGTTTGGTTTTCATATGTTTTTCTAAAAGTGGTACCCCTGATACAAACCGTAATAACCAAGTAACAATCAAAGGTGAAATCAAGGCAATGAGGGGATAAATAAATGTGAATGCATTCGCAAATCCTAGGATGGCAACGCCCCACCACATCATCACTTCTCCAAAATAATTGGGGTGACGCGTATATCGCCATAGACCTGTTGTAATGAGTTGACCTTTATTTTTGGGATCTCGAATAAAGGTTGCCAGTTGTTGATCACCAACCGCTTGAAAATAAAATCCAACCAACCAAACCAACACACCAAATCCGACGATTGCATATGAAAATGGCGCAATGGGTATCAATACATCAGACATGATGTTGGTAATCAAAACAATCGATATGAGTAACATAAATAACGCTTGAATAAGGAATAACTTTACAAAACTTTTTAGCAATACGTAAGGTGGTTTGATTTTCGCGCGCATGGCGACATAACGTTTATCTTCTGGTTTTCCATGATTGCGTTTATGAATATGGCTTGATAATCGCAATCCCCAAATCGTGGTTAATACCAAAGTCACGAAGCCAATGATATTTGGATTAACGCCTAGAAGGAATGTTCTCGTCAGCATTAAAACCCAAGCAACCAAGACGAAACCTTGCCCCCAGCCAATATCAATGATGCCAAAATTATTTTGCTTTACCGCAATCCAAAAATAGTTGATGAAATGAAGGAGAATAACTACAACTGCAATCAGTAAGCCAAAAAGCCATAAGGTCATTGCCATAAATTTATAACAATCCCAAAATAAAAATTACCAATCCAGATGTGGCGGCCGTGACAAACGTACCCCATAGTAAATCGATGATTGTAATCGTTACTGGCCACGCCTTCAACGTTGCAAGGTTCGTTAAATCATATGTTGCGTATGTTACCAAACCAAAAGCACCACCATAGAGTACGCCTAATAGTAGATCATCTTGATACGGATAGATGACAAATAGGACCAGGCCCACAATGAAAATTACATAAAATAGTAATGCTCCAACGCGATTAATTTTATCCGCCATCAGATGACCAATATGCTTTCGATAAAGTTTAGGTGCAACTTTGACTAACCAAAATAAATCAACTACCGTGAAGACAAAGAATGTAACGATGACTTGAAATAAAAAATCCATAGGTATACCTCTATGGATTTATTATATCGGGTTTAGTTAGCGAGATGCTTTTAAAGCCTGGATGATTCTTAAAATTCTTGAGAGGGTAATAAGTGATAGTGCAAAAAATATACTACTGGCTGCAATCACAACAGAAAGCTCAAGAGCAAGAGGCCCTGCATTCATATAGACCAAATAGGCTGCATATCCACCACCACCAAGTCCAGCTAGGGCAATGATAAATAGAATCATTCCTAAGAAACTAAATGGTAAGGATATGGTTTTATGTAAAGGTGTGTCCGATGATTTAGAATCTAGACTGTTGGCGGTTTCTTGATTTGATTTTGGCGACATCGACATTAGGGTTTGTATTAAAGTAAACAGTTGATCAACTTCTGCTTCCGTCATTGGAGCAGGCGTATAACGGTATCGCTTGCCAAAAAACTTTTTTAATTTAAAATCTTTTTTCTGATGACCTAACTTGCGATCGAAATATTCTTTCCGCACCAAACCAAATTCAAATAACTTCTTAGAAACAAACTCACGTTTCTTTTCTGTTAAAAAAGAACCTATAACCACTAATGGTGGCAAATTGGCGTTGGGATTTTTAACAATGGATTTGGCC
>JBEDEK010000043.1:0-2483 GCA_041175745.1 Bacillota bacterium
TAAACGATGTTACCATAAGGGGTATCAATTGAAAACCCACATGAATCCATCACACTATGAACAGTTTGAAAGAAATGGAAATGGTATCCAGCGATAGTTACATGACTCGTTGGATGGATTAATTGTTCGGTGAAATGAACAGATAAATGATTTTCAAATGCGAATTGCTTTAAAAGTGCCAAAGTAGCCTTGGTTCCATAAACAGGTGCAGGTGCCTTTGTATATAGATAAGGTAAGGCACCAAATTGGTCGTCGTGACCATGAGTAATGATGTAAGCACGAAGACGATGGCGATTTTTTACAAGGTAATCAAAATTAGGAATGATTGCATCAATACCAGGGTTACTACGATCAGGATATTTTAAACCAGCCTCAATAACAAAAAGATCTTGATCGAGTTCGATTCCAAGCATGCATTTTCCATGCTCATCTAAACCGCCAAGGGCAAAAACGCGGATTTTAAAAGACATATTCGTCCTGATGATTTATGAATTTCATAGATATTACTTTATTATACAAATCAAAAATGAGGATGCAAACAATTATTTTGCAAATTCTTTATGAGAGAGAGCAACGCGACCTTTTTCGTCGATTTCAGTAACTTTAACTTTAATGCGTTGTCCTAATTTTACGACGTCTTTAGGATGTTCTACACGTGTATTTGCTAATTTAGAAACGTGGACCATGCCGTCTGTGTCTCCGAAGAGATTCACAAAGACACCATAGGCTTCAATGCGGACGACTTCACCTTCATATACTTCACCAATTTTTGCTTCACGTGTAAGGGCTTCAATCATTGAAGCGGCGCGATTAATAGGTTCTCTATCTTGGTGATAGATCATCACACGGCCATCTTGTTCAATATCGATTTTAACACCATTACATTTTTCAATGATTTCGTTGATAACTTTGCCACCGGCGCCAATGACATCGCGAATCTTATCGACTGGAATTCTTAATTGTTGTAATTTTGGAGCATATTTACCAACTTCAGTACGAGGTGTACTAATAAGTTTTTCCATACGTTCGCGAATAAATGTTCTTGATTTTAAAGCAGCCGCAAGAGCTTCTTCAATTACTTGACGGTTAATTCCGCGAATCTTAATGTCCATTTGTAAAGCGGTAATGCCTTTTTTTGTGCCAGCAACTTTAAAATCCATATCACCAAAGTGATCTTCTAAACCTTGAATATCGGTGAGAATTGTATAAGGATGTTTTCCATCAAGCGGACCAGAGGTAATTAAGCCCATTGCAATCCCAGAAACCATTCCGGAAATGGGTACACCTGCGGCCATTAAAGCCATTGATGAAGCACAAATACTGGCTTGTGAGGATGAACCATTAGATTCCAAAACCTCAGATACCACACGGATGGTGTAAGGGAAAGCTTCTTCTGAGGGAATGACATAACTTAGAGCTCTTTCGCCTAAGGCTCCGTGACCGATTTCTCTACGGCCTGGACTGCCCATTCTTCCTACTTCACCAACAGAGAAAGGTGGAAAATTATAATGATGCATGAATCGTTTTTTATCTTCATCAGTTAAATTATCGATAATTTGAACATCATTTAAGGATGCTAAAGTAACAACCGATAAAACTTGAGTTTGACCACGGGTAAATAATGCAGAACCATGAACTCTAGGCAATAAATCAACTTGCGTATCAAGCGGCCGTATTTCATCTACTTTACGACCATCAGGTCTTATTTTTTCTTCTGTAATTAAGCGGCGAACTTCTTCGGAAATGATGTTTTCTAAAATCATTTCTACTTCTTTGAGTGCTTTTTCTTGCTCATCATTGCTTAGATATGATTTCTTTTCGAATAATTCTTTTACTTCTGTTTTAACAGCATTAATTTTATCTTCTCGTTCGAGTTTATCTTTCGTTGAAATAGCCTTAACCATTTTTGCTTGAGCTAACTTTCTAACTTCCTTATTAATCAACTCATTGACGCGGTAAAATTCAATGGCCCGTTTAGGTTTGCCAACAGCTTTGATAATTTCAGATTGAAAAAGACAAAGTTTCTTAATCGCTTCGTGACCGAACATTAAGGCTTCGACCATATCAGCTTCTGAAATTTCTTGAGCACCAGCTTCCACCATGTTAATGGCTTCTAACGTACCCGCAACTGCTAAGTGTAAGTCGGATTGATTTCGTTCTTCAACTGTGGGATTAATAACGAATTTACCATTGATCCGACCCACAAAAACACCAGCAGAAGGACCATCAAATGGAATATCAGAAATCCCTAAAGCTAAACCCGAACCAAATAGTGCAGTCATTTCAGGCGTAGCATCATAATCCACGCTTAAAACTGTATTAACCACTTGAACTTCATTGCGAAAACCATCATCAAAGAGTGGACGGATTGGACGATCAATTAATCGAGCCGATAGAGTTGCGTGTTCACCAGGACGACCTTCACGTCTTAAAAATGATCCAGGAATTTTACCAACTGCATATTGTTTTTCTTCATATACGAC
>JBEDEK010000044.1:0-9036 GCA_041175745.1 Bacillota bacterium
ATCCTGTTAATAGTTTTAATTTGGTTTTTAAGGAAAAAACGATTGATCTATTATGTGGTTGATGGTGGTGATCCATTAGCACCTGGTTTATTTTCAATGGGTGAAGACATTACCGTTCAACCAAAAGCTAAGAAAAAGGGTTATCGATTTGTAGGGTGGTTCGAAGATGATACACTAAAGCAACCATTCTCAGGATTAAGAATGCCGATGAAAGCAATAAAACTATATGCAAAATTTAAGAAAACAAAAACAAATCGCTAAAGCGATTCAAAGTTATCCAGTTAAAGAATCGATGATCTTAATTGATTTTTTAAGAGCGCAATTAAAAAATATGAGTCGAAATAATATCAAATCACTCCTTACCCGAAAACAAGTGATGGTCGATGGTGCACCGATTAGTCAATATAACTTCGTTTTAACTCCTGGTGACATCGTAATGATTGGTAAATATAATCCTCAAGATAAACTCTTACCTACACCCAAGATTATCTATGAGGATGATGAATTTCTTGTCATTGACAAACCGACAGGTTTATTGACCGTCGCTTCTGACAATGAAAAAAGTCAAACGGCATTCCGAGTGATGATGGATTATGTTAGAGAAAAAAACACTCATGCAAGGCTTTATGTTGTGCATCGAATCGATCGTGATACGTCCGGTATTCTAATGTTTTGTAAAAATGAAGAGTTAAGAGATGAGATGCAAAAACAATGGAATAGTATCGTTTCCAAACGAGGCTATTATGCGATTGTGGATGGCATACCAATCGAAAAGAAAAAAACAATTCATACTTGGCTACATAAGACGTCTACCCAAATCATGTATTCCCGACAATATGAAGATGATGAAGGTCAAGAAGCCATCACCCATTATGTTGTGAAAAAAGAAATGAAGAGCCATGCGTTTTTGGACGTAAAAATTGATACCGGGCGAAAGAACCAAATTCGTGTGCATTTAAAAGAGTTGGGTCATACGGTTGTTGGCGACGATAAATACCACGCCGCTACTGATCCAATCAAACGTTTAGGACTCCATGCTTACGCTTTAGAATTTATCCACCCAGTAACAGAAAAGAAATATAGCTTCTTTTCACCATTACCTGGCTTAATGAAAGCATTTATTGAAGGACGCCATGGAGTGAAATCAACCAAAGAAGAAAAGGTATAATAACCCTATGAATTGGTTGACACTTAAACGCTCACTACATCGCCAATGGCTTATCTTTACCAAACCTATTCGTGAGGCTTGGGCTGATCCTCAATCCTTATTAAGATATATCGGTTACCTGACCTTTATGGGGATTATGTTTTATGCTTATGCTTTGGTAACTAATTTATTAACCATTCCCTTAAGTGGAGATTATGTCCTTCAACAAATTCCGTTTTATTTAAATGGTTATGATGACTGGACGCATTTCTTTCGCACGGGTGAATTTGTATTGTGGGATGATTCAACCTATTTAGGCGCGAATCACATTGGTTCCAACTCCTTTTATTATTACCTCAATCCCTTCTTTATGCCGATCCTATTATTCCCCCGTTGTTTAGTACCACAAGGTTTAGCTTTGTTGATGATTGGAAAAATGGTAGGAGCGTCCTTAACCTTTCGACTATTTTTGAAATATTTTAAGGTCAAAGAAAATCATGCTCGTATTTTTGCAATGGCGTATGGATTTTCTGGATGGATGGCGTATTATCTTTGGTTTAATCATTTTATGGAAGTGGCAGTTGTCTTTCCACTTGTCTTACTTGGCGTTGAAAAACTCTTAAAAGAAAAGAATTTTCGCTTCCTTGCCCTTAGTTTGTTTCTCATGGGGATCACCAATTATTTCTTCTTAGTTTCAACAAGCTTTACAGCCGTCTTTTATGCGATATTCCGCTACTTACAAACTGCTTCTAAACGCTCTTTTTTAGATAATGGTAAGGTCGCTGGACTTGGTTTCTTCGCATTCGCAATTGGCATCATGATGTCTGCTTTTGTATTTTTACCTTCGGTGATGGTGGCAATCACTTCAAATCGTGTTGGAGAAGCTTGGTATCTTGATCAACTCGTTGCAGCTTTCCAAGCTGATAATTGGCAGGAACTTTGGTCACTATTAACCATCTGGCAAAATCAAGGTGGAGTAGAAGAACCTTACAATAAATTTTATCCCCTGATTTCTTTTTTATTCCCAACGGTCAGTAATCGAAGTTCGACTTTATTCAATACCGGTAGTTATGACAATACGATTTCGAGTTTATTTGTTTACACACCTTTAACGATGTTATTAATCCCTTCACTGATTCATAATTATATGAAGAAAAAGTGGTCTCATTTTTTAGGATTAGGTTTGATTTTGTTTATGTTATTTACACCAATTACCTACCAACTTGTGCATGGTTTTACCATTGATTATGGTCGTTGGCAAATCTTTGTAGTTACCATTCTAATCACTTATATTGCCATCAATTTTGAAGAGCGCATGAAATTTAAACGCTGGTATTACGATGTATCTTTTGTTGGTATCTTTTCATTGGCTATCTATGCAGTTTTAGTAGCGGTAGCGAACGAAAATAAATTCTTCTTTTCCGGCATGAATGAACGTCAATATGTGGCAGTGTTCGCGCTCATTTATATGATTGCCGTTTATGTTTATTTACGACAATCCTTTCGAAAGAAATCCTTACCAAACACGATTCAAACTGCAATTTTCTTTGAAGCAATTGTGATGGGAACGTTAATTATGAATATGCATGGGTTGATAAGTTACCCCAATCGTATCGATAATGGACTTGATTTAATTCGTGATCAACGCGAAATTGTAAAACAGATTCAAGCCGATGATGATCAATTTTTCCGCATTTATAATTTGAATGCTGGTGAATCAACCAATCTAGGCATGCGACTAGGATATAACGGGATGACCGCTTTCCACTCGCTTTATAACTTTTATGTTTCGGATTTTAATAATTATTCTCATATGAATTACAACTATCGCGGTTGGTCAATGGGATACCACGAAAAACGTTACAACTTAGATACCTTTTTAGGTGTGAAGTATTACATCATGCAAAACGTCTATGACTCTTATACAAGAGCAAGTGAGCCCAATCCGGAAACTGGTGTCTATGACTACTTGTATCAAAATGTACCGCATGGTTTTGTAAAGAGTTCAACTTTATCCACAAATAAAAATTCCGTTTACGTGAATCAAAATTTTATCGAAGGCGGTTTTAGTTACGACACGTTATATCCTAATAATCAAGTTGGAAGTCAGTTCTCGAATAGTTTTTTTACCAATTCCACGACAGAAGTTTTAACCAATGAAGAAGCGTATTTACAAGGTGTTATTCTTGCCAATGATGATGTAGACGCCATTTTAGAAGCAGCGCCAAACTTAAATGTAAGTGCATCACCATCACGATCGATTGCCCGCATCAATACTAATGTTAATTTAATCGAATGTGATGATAATCTCGGTAACCCACTCATCTTTAATCCTAGTCATATTGATCGCTTAGAAACATGTGAAGCCACCCCTGTTGCAAACAATAATAGTATTGGTCGGTTCAATGGTGAATATCTACCCATTCATATCACACCAACAACCGGGGCTAATTTTGGTGAGGGACCGGATGATTATTTCTTTGCATTGCAATTGCGATTATCCCATTATGCAACTGTCTATTTCTTTGATGAACAAGGAGACATAATTATTCGTGATGCACACTCGTTTGTGAATACATCCTTTAAATTCATGCGAGGTTACTATCCAACACGCAATGTTGCCCGCATTGTGATTGTTCCTAAATTCACCGAAGGAAATATGTACTATCCAGTTTTATTTAGAGAACCTTATCAAGCGCAATTAGACCGACTCGCTCAATTACAAGCCTATCCATTAGAGGCATTTAGCCACACCGCAAATTCAAGAACCTTCTCTACGAATTTCACATCGACAAGAATGATTGTCCTGAATACACCTTATGATCCAGGTTGGAAAGTGACGCGTATCCAAGCAGGCGGTGTCAAAGACACAACCCCAGTTTATTTATCTCAAGGTGGATTTATTGGATTTTTATCAGGGGTAGGTCCCACAGATTATCAGGTGACCTATTGGACACCTTATTTAACGGAAGGTCTACTGATTGCCTTAACTGGCTTTGCCATATTTGGTGGTATTGTCGGCGCTTCTTATTTGGTTGAAAAGAAACGTTTAGAAAAAGAACAGCGAACTTAGATGTGATGAACGACTTTGTAAATATAGTTTTTCGCCATTTTTGTCATTTCAGAAACTTGTCTAATCGCATCCTTCATAGAAATACCGGTTGCCGTTAACGACTCCACAGCCTTTCTAATTTCATCGTCTGATAATTTAATGCCGAATTCATCTTTATTACCTTCGACAAGTACGACCATTTCACCTTTAAGTGTGCTTGGATCGATTTCCGATAATTCTTGTAAGGTACCATCGATATATTCTTCATGTAACTTGGTTAATTCTCTTGCAATGCAAGCTTTGCGATTCCCTAACACTTCTAGTAAATTTCGTAAGGTGACATCAATCCGATGAGGTGCTTCATAAAATATTAAAGTTTCAGGCCGGCGGTATAAGTCTTTAATTTCATCTAATCTAGCCGCTTCTTTTTGTCTCATGAATCCATGGAAATAAAATTTAGAACTATCAAGACCACTTGCGACCAGCGCATTAAAGACCGCAGAAGGTCCAGAGATCACTATCACTTGAATATCTTCTGTTAACGCTGCTTGTACAAGACGTTGACCTGGATCGGATATACCTGGATAACCTGCATCAGATAGATAGGCAATTGATTGACCTTCAATCATCATGTCTACGAGTTGTTTACTCACCGTTAATTCATTATGTTCATGACATGCAATTAACGTTTTCTTGATGCCAAGATGCTGTAAAAGCTTCCCGCTGACACGGGTATCTTCACAGGCAATAGCATCAATGGTTGTTAAGGTTGCGACAGCACGCGGTGTGATTTCTTCTAGATTTCCGATGGGCGTTGCAATTAAATAGAGCTTACCTTTGGTTTGCTTCATTTCACTAAAAGACTTACGGCGTTTCATGACACAGTCGTTCCTTTGGGATGCTTATTTAACTCATCAACGTGGAGGAATTGAATATCTCGGTTTTGATTTTCTATTTTAATCACGCGCGTAAGGACATTCATTGAAGTGACTTTAAAACCAACCCCATCAATCATGTATCGATCGCCAACCCGTGGTAAAGTCGCTTTAATTTCGGTGTAGGCATCATCTTCATATTTAAGGCAGCAAAGTAATTTTCCACAGTGACCCGTTAACTTTGGAATGTTTAAAGTTAACATTTGATTCTTTGCACGATTGATTGAAATATTATCAAATTCATTTAAGAATGTGGTGCAGCAAAGGGGCAAACCACAGATACCGATAGCGCCATAAAGTTTAGCGCGATCTCTTGCACCTATTTGTCTTAAATCGATGCGTGTGTGAAATTGTGTTGCGAGAGCTCTTAATAAATCTCGAAAATCGACGCGATCTTCTGAAAGAAATAAAAAATATAATTTTGAACGATCAAGATTATATTCTGCTGCAAAAATTTCCATATCAAGATTCATCTTTTTGACAAGATCTTTTGCAAAAAGCATGGCATCTTTTGCATCTTTTTCATTGCGTTGCTGAGCAGTTAAATCTCGGTTTTCTGCTTTGCGAATGATCGGCATTAATTGAAAAGGATACCGATATTCACTCATAGATTTTAACTTCGTTTTGATAACGCCTAATTCATATCCTTTGCCTGTTTCAACAATCACCATATCATTGGGTTGATAAACATTTGTAGTAGTAGAAAAATATTGTAATCTTGGCAAGTGATTAACCTGAATGCCAACAAAATAAGGGGTTTGCTGTTGTATTTCCATTGGTTATACTCCTAACATTTCTATCATCATGCCTTCAAGAAATAGATTTAAATTGGTACTTTTATCTAAGCGAGATAACCGATGTTGTAAGCCATTGATCGCTTGATAAGGATTTTGAATCACCATACTCAAACCCATTAATATTTTAACATACGATTTCAAAAGAATATTTTGTTTCGCCGTTAATTTACTCAGTTCAGTTAGGATGTTTATCCAACGTTGAATGAATATTTCAACTTGCTCAGTTTCGATTAGTAATGGCATCCAGTTCATTCTAAATTCATGCATCGCTGTGACGGGGTTTTGCATCCAGATTTGCGCAAATTTTTCTAATTGGTTTATCGATTGTTTGACATTCTCATCGGTACTTTTATCTTTGATATCTTCAGCAGATCCATATTCAAAACTCAGTAACTCCGCGATTGTAGGTTCAACACCAAGGGCCATCGCTTCTTCAATCAATCGTTGTGGTTGATTTGGTTTAAATTGAATGACCTGACTTCGTGATTGAATCGTAGGCAAGACGTCATCGATATTTGTCGTGGTTAAAATCGCATAAATATCCAAGGTAGGCTCTTCAAGAAATTTTAATAGTGCATTGATGGCTTCTGGCGTCATTGCTTCAATCTTATGCAATAGATAAATTTGTTTGTTCGCTTTTTCTAATCCTGTAATTGCAAATCGTGATTCTAAACCTAAGACATCTTGTTTTTTAATGGACGCTTCACTGCCATCGATGATGATCAAATCCGTATAATCTTGTTTTTGAAATCGTTGGCAAGTTAAGCATTGTCCACACGCTAAAGGTTGAGGTTTTTCACAAAGTAAAGATTGGCCCAGAAATAAAGCAATATTCTGAAGGGGTTGACCTTGAAAACCATTTAATAAATAAGCATGACTCCATTTATCTTTCTTTAAAGCATGGGCAAATAAATCATAAACAGGTTTTTGTTGATTTTTAAGATAGCCTTCAATATTCATAACAAACGTTGATGGATGGCCGAGTAAGTGTTTTCGATCACGTTCGGAAGTGACAAGGAAGCATCAATAATCACATAGCGATCTTTGAAACGTTTTGCCAGTTGTAAATAGGTGTCTCTCACTTTTTGATGGAAAGATAATTGTTCAAGATCTAAGCGATTAATTTCTCTGTTGGCGTTTGCTGCAATTCTCTTTAATCCTAGTTCGGGTGGAATGTCGAATAAGATTGTTAATTGGGGATAAGAAGATTCCGTTGCAAACAGATTAATGTTGAGAACCGCTTCAACCCCTAATCCCCTAGCCCCACCTTGATAAGCCAAACTAGAATCAATAAATCGATCACAGATAACAATTTTTCCAGCTTTTAAAGCAGGCCAAATTTTTTCAACTAAATTTTGTCGTCGACTCGCTGCCAATAATAATGCTTCTGCTCTTGGATCAAGTTTCGTATTTTCTTTTTGAAGAATCACTTGGCGAATTTGTTCAGCAATCGGTGTACCACCCGGTTCGCGAGTTTCTTCAATGACAAAACCTTCTTTTCTCAGTCTAGCAATGACTTCCTTCATCACCGAAGTTTTTCCGCTTCCTTCAGGTCCTTCTAAGGTAATAAACATCTTATTCTCCTTTGATTTTTGTTCTTCCGGTCAAGGCTTTTGAAAGCGTTAAAGCATCGGCATAGTCTACATGACCACCCATAGGTAGACCATAACCAATGCGGGTAATCGTTAAACCATTTTTTTTCAACATATTTGCAAGAAATTGTGCGGTTGTTTCACCTTCTAAAGTTGGATTGGTTGCAATAATCACTTCTTGATAAGGATTTTTTTTCAGTTCTTTTTGTAATGCGTCAATACGTAAATCGTCAACACTCATCCCTTTGCTCGCAGAAAGAACGCCACCTAAAACTTGATAACGAAACGTTGGTGATTCAAGTTTTTCAAATGCCGCAACATCTTTTGAGTAACTGACCACAACCAATGTTTGGTAAGGACGGGTGGATGTACAGATCTCACATAATGGTTCTTCGGTAAGCACACCACAGGTTTGACAAGGATGAACTAGGCGTTTGACCGCACCTAAACTTTCTTGAAATTGTAAGACATCCTCTTCGCTAAATTCTAAAATAGCTTGGGCCATTCGTTCAGCAGACTTATTACCCACACCAGGTAGTTTTTCAAAGGATTCAATTAAAGCCTGTAAGCTTTTTAAAGGTTTCATTTGAAGGTCCAATTTTTAACGGTCGGTGGCGTTTCTTGTTTGGGTGGCAATTTATTCAATTGCGCTAAATCCATAAATAATTTTTTAAGCTTCACAGCCTCTTGGCGATTAATCGCATAGACCACACCTTCATATCGAGCAATGGTTTGCATCACTTTCTGAATGAGTGGTTGGTTGGCAACTAAGTTTAATTGCGTTGCAACGTTCGCTTGATCAACTTCTAAAGCAAGAATATGTTTGCTCAAAACATATGGTCTAGCATCTTTAAGTAAAGCCGCAATGGATGCGAATTGTGGTTGGTAAAGCATGGAATCAATTTGCTTCCATGATTGTAAAATGTCTTGTCTAGAATCTTTATCGCCCATCACCATGACTTTAATCATGTTCACATCATCGATGTAAAGACCTTCTCCGGTTTCAGCAATGGCAGCAGGAGGCATATTGGCAGTTTGTTTATTTGTTGAATTCGAAACAGTTTCCGATTTACCTTTCATCACATCAAAAATATTAGGAGGGGTTTTTGTTTTGTTATCGGGTTTTTCAAGTTGTAAGAGTTTTAATTGAAGTAAACCAGGAATCGCAGAAGGATTACGTACATCGGTTTGAATCGTCATGATTGCCTCAGTAACGATGGGAATCCATGAGACGGAAAGGTCTTCTAAAATCCGATTTGCTTCAGGTTCTTTGAGGGTCGACATCAAACTAGGTTCTTGGGTTTTGACAAGTATTAATAAATCCTTCAACATCACCAATAAATCCATTAATAAACGTTTTAAATCTACTCCTTTTTGAACAAAGGAATCAATCTTTCCAATCATCGTGGATTGGTCTTGTCGACCAATTGCCGTGAGTAATTCAATCTTATCTTGGAGACTAACTAAACCGAATAAATTTAAAATATCTTTTTCTTCAAAACGGCCGCCAGTA
>JBEDEK010000045.1:0-3078 GCA_041175745.1 Bacillota bacterium
GTCTTATAAATATGCGCCAAGTCAATGTTAGTGCCATTCAAATGGCAATGACGGAAAACCCCAAACAAAATATTGAAGTTGCGACTGATTTAGTCAAAAAAGCAGCAAAAAATGGAGCGAATATCATTTTGCTTCCTGAACTTTTTATGAGTAAATATTTCTGTCAAATTGAAAATTACGATCATTTTTCAATGGCGAAACCTTTTGAAAACAATCCAGACTTACAATATTTCCAAAAACTGGCAAAAACCTTAAATGTTGTCCTTCCTATTTCCTATTTTGAACGTGCTAATCAAGTATTTTTTAATTCCATTGCGATCATTGATGCCGATGGTTCTATCTTAGGTCAATATCGAAAAATGCATATTCCAACGGGTGATTCCTATCAAGAAAAGTTCTATTTCACCCCTGGTGATACCCCCTTACAAGTTTTTAAAACTAAATTTGCCAACTTGGGTGTAGCGATTTGTTGGGATCAATGGTTTCCCGAAGTCGCTAGAATCCTTGCGCTTGAAGGAGCTGAATTACTACTATATCCAACAGCGATTGGATCCGAACCCACTTTACCAATTGATTCTCAACCTCACTGGCAACACACGATGATGGGTCATGCTGCCGCCAATCTTACCCCCTTGATTGCCGCCAATCGTATTGGTAAAGAAACCTATGGTCAACATCATATGACTTTTTACGGGACGAGTTTTATTGCCAATTATGACGGTTCCATTCTTCAACAAATGGATCGCTTAAAAACAGGATTTATCCAACAAACATTTGACTTAGATGTAATGGATAAAATGAGATATTCTTGGGGTGTTTTTCGTGATCGTCGACCGAATATGTATCAACGCTTACTTAAGAAATAGCTTTGGTAAAATTTACAATCCACCAACTTAAGGCCTCCACTTTGTCTTGGCGGCCTTTTTTTATACGGTCATCCAGTTGATCTAGACTGAGTAAAATTTGATTAATACGCTTTAATGGAAAACGTTTTTTTGCTTGGGCCATCAATCGAATTCTAAATTCATGAATTTTTAAAGATTGACTAATTTTGAACGTGTCTAAGCCTTGATCAAGAAGATAACAAACTTTAGCGTAAAGTTGAAAATGTTTCGCAAGCATACTAATTAAAACCGTGGGTTCAATTTGTAGCACGATAAAATCTTGGTAAATTTTTAATGCTTGCTTAAGATTTTCTGCCATGATTTGATTGGTTAACTCAAACACATTATCTTCAAGGTTAGGTTTGACCAATTGGTCGATTGTTTTTTCTTCAATCGTAACTCCATAAGCAGTTAATTTTTGAATTTCTTGGTAAAGGCGATCAATTTCTGGATAGGTCGAGTCCATTAATTTGATTAAAGCTTTTGAACCAATCGTCGCCCCAAGTGACTTTATCCATTGTTGAGCAAGAATAAAAGCTTGATCTTTTGAAGGAATTTCCACATGTTGCCATTGATGGAATTTTGTAATCAACTTCGATATAGTTAAGCGTTCATCGATTTCGCCTTGATATAAAAAAATCAGGTCAACATTTGCTTCTTTTTGCTTGAGTAAATTTTCTAACATCTCTTCATCTTCTTTTTTTTGCAAGGTTTGTTTTCCCGTGCTTTTACCAAAAAACGAACCTTGAGAAATAATGGTTAACTTGTTTTCAGACCATAAGCTAGGTTGAAGAAGTTCTGGTAACCATGTTGAAATCGGCACCGATGATCCATCTATTTTTTCAATGGCAGTCGATTGAGGCACTTTATGTAAGTATTCTTGAAGTTTTTGCATCATCAGTTGAAATGATGGTGAACTAATTAATAAAACCATATTTATATTTTACACGTTTGATAACGAATTGTCCCTTCGATATCGGTACGCCTAATGGGTATGTTAAGCGATTCAATCCGTTCTAATACATCCGGATGAGGATGGCCGTATCGATTACCACCACCTACCGAAATGACGACTTCTTTGGGTTGTATCTGATTTAAAAATTCAATTGATGTTGATGAGTTTGATCCATGATGACCAATTCTTAATATCGTGGCTTTTAACGTAGGGTAAAGCCTTTGAATCAATGATTCGGTTTTGTCCGTAGCGTCTCCCATGATCAACCACTGACAACTTAAGGAATGGACACCTATTACTAAAGAACGTTCATTATCTTCAATTAACAAGGAATGAAAATGCTGATAGTTTTGTATTTTCAAGTTTCCTAACTCGATGCTTTCAAATGGATCTTTCACTATGTTTTTGACGCGAAATGATGCTAAAAGCGAGGGCATCGCACCATCATGATCAAAATCTGGATGGGTAATGATTAAATAATCTAATGATCGTATGTTTAGCTTTTTAAAGAAAGGGATTAGTACTTCCTGGGCCATATCAAAGCTTTTAACTCCACCCGTATCAATTAACATTGTTTTACCGAAAGATTGAATCAAAGTCGAATCGCCTTGACCTACATTAATAAAATATACGGATGTACTTATGAGATTTTCCCACCCACTGATTTCCCCAAGCATTAAAATCATTAGTATCATCGTTAATTTAGGTTGATAAACTTTTAAATGAAGCCAAATCGATATACTAATAAAAATGAGTATCATGATTATTGTTATTTGCATCCATGACGATATCTGACCACCATAAAAATCCGTTTTAAGCCCAATGAATATATTGATAATGTTTATCCATAGATTTGTAAGATAGGTCAGACCTGGCATTAATGAACCTGAATAGAGGTAGGTAACCCAAAAAGGAAACAAGAGACTATGACCCCAAGTTAATGGTAAAAACAAAAACGATGATAGGTTAAAGATAATTCCATCAAGGAACCACCCATATATCATCCCAATCCAAACAAATCCCAACCATCGCTTCCACGTTTTTAAATTAGGAAATAAGGCCATAAAAAAGGTCATCCATAATTGATAAAAAAGATATAAATGCGTACCAGATTGAAGCCAAATATAAGGATTAAGCCAACTTTGAATAGAAATGACAATCACTTTGAACAATGGTGAGTTTTGTTTAGGCTGGATAAAGGTTAAAAATTCAATGAAGTAGACTCGCACCATACCATAT
>JBEDEK010000046.1:0-12659 GCA_041175745.1 Bacillota bacterium
ATGCTATCTTCGTTATATGTATTTAAGTTTTGATTTTTAGCCATTTTTCGTTATCATTTACCTAAAGCATTATAGCAAAAATCCATAGAAAGCGTAAAAAAATATGATTCAAAACCTCGCATTAACCTTCGTTCCTATGCTGATTGGCTACTTATTAGCTTCGATACCTTCGGGGGTGTGGATTGGCCAATTACTATACCAAAAAGATGTGAGAAAACTTGGTTCGGGTGGAAGTGGTATGACGAATGTATACCGAAACTTCGGAAAGTTTGCTGCCACATTAGTTTTCATCATGGATTTAACAAAAAGTATTCTTCCCGTTTTACTGGCATCCTGGTTTGTCTTTCAATGGACTCCTCTTGCTAGCGAGAACCCTTTCTTAGGCCAACTTGCCATCATGTTAACCGGTATTGGAACGGGTCTTGGTCATTGTTATCCTATCTTTGCACAATTTAGAGGTGGTAAGGCTGTATCTTCTGCTGGGTCATTTATGCTCATGACCAATTGGATTATTGCCTTTATTGGGCTTGCAGTGATGCTGACCATTATTAAAGTTAAAAAGATCGTTTCCATTGGTTCGATCCTTGGGCACCTTTTTGCAGTATCCTTAACCTTACTGTTATGGATTCCCGCATTATCTGAAGTCGGAATGTGGAATGGTGTGCAATCAGGTTGGCTATTTACTTTGACAAACCTATTGATTTGGTTCTTACTCGTCTATCGCCATAAAGAAAATATCCAGCGATTGCTCGCTGGAAAAGAATTAGATTTTAAGAATAAAATTAAATAATTACTTTTGAGCGTTCATGCTGTTAATCACAGCCCGAACTTGTGCTTCATTGGGTTTACGACCCATCGACATAAACATCGCGCGAATCATTTTTTCATTAATAGGAGGATTTTTGGCTAATTCTCTTTTGAAATACCATCTTGAAAGGAAAAAACCACCGACAAGTCCACCAATTAAACCGAGAAATAAGTACAATAACGTTTGCCAAATATCCATGATTCAATCCTCCTTAAGGATTAAGCGCGACCGTCGTAACTACCATCTTCCGTGCGGATGCTGATGGTTTCGCCTTCTGAAATAAATAAAGGCACACGAAGTTTATAACCCGTTTCTAAAGTTGCTTCTTTCATTGCCTTATTAATGGTGTCACCTTTGACCGCAGGTTCACATTCAGTTACTTTTAAGGCTACTTTAGCGGGTAAAGAAACACCCAAAATTTCAGTTTCATAAAAGAGAATTTCGATTTCTTGTTCAGTGACTAAAAAATTAACTTCCCATGCTAATTTTTCTCTGGTAATTTCCAATTGATCAAAGGAAATTTTATCCATAAAAACGAGGTTTCCATTCGCTTCGTATAAATAAGTCATTTTGCGCTTATCTAATGTGATTTTTTCAACATCAGTACCACCCAAAAAGGACATTTCTGTAATCGATCCGGTTCTGAGATTCTTTACCTTGGCTTTGACGACCATCTTTCTCATCGCTGTTTTGTTTAAACTAACATCGATAACGGTATAAATGTTCTTTTCAAATTCAAAGTGGTTACCAGGTCTTAATTCCGTTGCATTGACCATTTTCGATCCTCCTTAAAATACTAAAACGATATTATTTACGTTCCTTATGAACGGTAGACTTATTGCAGCGACTACAAAATTTATTCAATTCCATCTTTTCAGGTTTAGTTCTGCGATTTTTACTTGCTAAGTAATTTTCTTCACCACAAACCGTGCACTTTAACATAAAACTTTCTCTCATCTTCTTATCCTCCAAAGCACGTTGTATAGCATAGCATACATCTGCCTATTAATCTATGGTTTTTACTTTAAAGATTCTCGCCAACCCTGAATAAATTGTTTTGCTTTTAACATCGCAATTTCTTTAGCGTAAGGTGTAATCTCATCCACCCAGGGTGTTTCCAGAATTTTAGGGAGGTGGGTAAGTTTAGGATGATGGACAAAACGACTCAATGTCTCGAATCCAATTGCCCCATAACCTAAATTTTCATGCCGATCTTTTTTGGCACCCCTTGGATTTTTAGAATCATTGATGTGGATGACCTTCAATTTATCAAGGCCAATAATTTGATCAAATGCTTTGAGTACACCTTCAACATCTTGCACATCATAACCGGCATCATGAATATGGCATGTATCGAGGCAGACGCCAAGTCGTTCGGGGTGATCACTATGATCGATTAAATAGCGAATGTCTTCAAAACGTATTCCCACTTCTGAACCCTTCCCAGACATGGTTTCTAACGCAATAGTAACATTCGTTTTATCCTCTGCAAAAACTTGATTGAGTCTTTCATTAATGCTAGCTAAGGCTACATCACTTCCGGCACCAACATGGGCACCTGGATGCAAGACGAGCGTGGAAAAACCCATTGATTGAACTCGAGATAGTTCACGAATCAAAAATGTGACACCCATGGTAGCCGTTTCAGGTTTAATCGTATTTCCTAAATTAATAATATAAGGCGCGTGGACAATCACTTTATCTAATGGCATTCCATGTGCCTTCATACGTTCATGGGCTTGTTGAATCTTCATGATTTCCGTAGGTTTTCGGATCGAGTTTTGGGGTGCTCCCGTATAAATCATCATCGTATTGGCACCATTTTTAATCGATGTTTCAACAGCCTGAATTAAATAATCAGGGGCAACAAGATCAACATGACTGCCTAAAAATAATGGCATGCTTAACCTCCGAAAAGTCTTTCACGAATCTTCTTTTTAATGGCCTTGCGCTTGTATTGATGTTTGACCTTTTCAACCGCGAGTTTGACTTTCTTTTTATAACCTGGTTTTACTTCACTTGATCGATATTTTTGAATGGCAATCTTGATATCACGACTCAGCGCCTCATCTTCTTTTTTATAAATCTTGCTTCGGTTTAAGTTTTTGATAGGTTGTAGTTGAGAATTTTTAAGACTTAGTAAACTAAAATGCACACCACGCTGCTTTAAACGTTCCAAACTATCCTCTTCATGAGAATTATAGAAAACATAAGATTGACCTTCATTTTTAAATCGCCCAGCCCGACCAGCGCGATGAAAGTAATAATCTAAATCTTGGGGGAGATCGACGCTTAAAACATCAGAGACATTTGGCAAATCCATGCCACGACTGGCAATATCTGAAGCAACAACAATTTGAAACTCCCCACTTTGAATGCGCTTGAGTAAATGTCTTCTTTCTCTAGCTTGCAGATCGCCATGTAAGCTTGCCACTTTCAATTGACGAGCTTTTAAAGCTTGTTCAATTTGAATCACGCGTTGAACGCGAGAAGCAAAAATCAAAAGAAAGTAAGGTTTTCGTATTGTGAGAATATCGACAATACTTTGAATAGGGTCTTGATGTTTGATATCAATTAAGGCATGACGAACGCCTGAAGGGTTGATTGATTTTTCTTTAGGTTCAATCGTGCTGTCGGATTTAAAATATTTGGATAAGCGATTTAATAATGGAGCCGCCATTGATGCAGAAAATACCAGAATTTGTGGTTGAGTAAGGGTTGATAAGATATGGGTTGTACTTTCGATGAAACTAGGATCCATTAACATATCGGCTTCATCGAGAACAATGGTTTTTAAACCTTGATAAACTTGTCGTTCCATCATGCCTTCAATTTCATTCATGCGACCAGGAGTCACAAACAAAATTTCTGGTAAAGGGGAGAGTTTTTCTTGGTCGTGTTGTTTGTCAAAACCACCTTGTAATAAAACAATTTTGAGTGGATTACCAAGTGTCTCATTTAACGTTTTTGCAAATTGATAAGTCTGGAGGGCTAACTCTCGAGTTGGTGAAACCACCATCACTTGTAAACCTGCTTTTGGATTGACGTTGGCAAATAATGGAATCAAGAAAGCGTGGGTTTTTCCACTTCCTGTTTGGTAACGAACGACTAATGAATCTCCGCGTAAGGCGCGAGGAATAACGGCAGATTGAACTGGGGTTGTATGGGTATATCCTAACTTGGTTAAGGCTTCAATCAACACCGGTGACAAATCGTAACTTGTAAAAGGTAATCCTGTTTGCATATCTTTAGTGTATCAAATCAACGTGGGATAGGCTTGTACAAAGCGAGTCACAATCGATAATGTTGGATCTAGTTGTTTTAAATATGCTGCCATGGTGGGAATAAAGATGGATTCAGCTTCATGTGCAATTTCTAAGTAATTAAACTTGGCATTGACGATACCACGACGCACATGATGTGCACTATCCCCTGATAGGAAAATATCATAGCCTTCTTCTATCGCAGTAGGATAATATTTAGCCCCACCGCCTCCAATAAGCGCAATGCGTTCAATGATTGGTTTACCTTCGGCAATCAAGTGAGCATATGGTAAATGCAGTTGTTGCTTTACCATGGTTGCAAAGGTTT
This sequence comes from Bacillota bacterium, assembly GCA_041175745.1. Classification (GTDB taxonomy): domain Bacteria; phylum Bacillota_I; class Bacilli_A; order RFN20; family CAG-826; genus UBA970. The sequence goes on from JBEDEK010000046.1 coordinate 4,400, forward strand.
TGATATCCATTGGTTTGGACAATTTGCCGCCACGAGCTAACACATCACCCTTAAGTGGGGTAATATCAACGAGGCCAATAGCTTTTGCAATCGCATCATTCATTCCGCCTCGTCCAGCATCAAAATTGGTGTGAAGAGAATACACAGGGATGCGATTTCTTTCCAACGTCATGACCATTTTCTTGCGAATGGGATCATGCTTAAGAACGCGGCTTCTTGAACCATAAATGAATGGATGGTGGGTAATAACTAAATCAGGTTTTTCTTTAACGATTTCAACCAGATTGATCCATTCCAGATCTAGAACGATGACAATTTTATTCAGAACTTTGGGTAGTTTGCCACACATCAGACCAACATAGTCGCCATAGGGTTCTGCCAGCCGCTTTGGAAAATCCTTACCAAAAGCTTGCAGTAGTTTAGTTGTGTTTAACATAATTTTCAATCCATTCTAAGCGTTGGCGCTTATGGTCATCATGCTGGAATGTGAGGGTTTTTTGCAGGGTTTGAGATTCTTGTTTTAGCCAAGCAATAAAATCTGATTCTCGTTTTTGAATATTAATAGGTCCATAAGCAAGTTCAATCGGTGTTAGTTTCATCTTGCCTTGAACGGCTTTGATCATTGGATAACCTTTTTGATCTTCTAAAACAAAGCGCTCATCGATAATCTTCCAATCAGACTTCATTAACCAAGTCCGCAATAATTCTTGATCGCGTTGGGGGCCAAGAATCAAAGTTTGAATGGGCCGAAGTTGCGCTTGTCCATTTTCAAGCATCGACTGTATCAATTGCCCACCCATGCCAGTAATGACGATGCTTACGACATCTTTGGGAAGTTTTTTTAACCCATCAGCCTGATAAATCTTTATCGGAAGATCGATTAATTGGTTTTTTAAATGTTGGAAACTATCTTCACTTAGTTCGGTTCCATACAACGTCGAGGGGAAACCTTGTTTAAATAGTAATTGAAGAAGTAAACCATGGTCAGACCCAATATCAACAAGATTACCTTGACGAGGGCACATTGATGCGATGACTTGTAAACGTTGAGAGACCATCTTTAAGAATCGCGATAATCCCCAAGACGCTTCGCCCGTGTTGGGTGACGTAATTTACGAATAGCTTTGGCTTCAATTTGTCGAATCCGTTCGCGCGTAACGCCAAATTCATGACCAACTTCTTCTAAAGTGCGAGGGCGATTATCATCAAGACCATATCTTAGTCTTAACACTCTTTCTTCTCGATCGGTAAGATCCTGCATGATTTTATAAAGTTCTTCTTTAAGTAAAACTTGTGTGGTGTGGTCAGAAGGTGAAGTGGCTTCTTTGTCTTCGATAAAATCACCCAAGTGAGAATCATCTTCTTCACCAATCGGTGTTTCTAAAGAAACAGGCTCTAGGGCAATACGTTGAATTTCTCGAATCCTTTCAGGAGACATAAGACCTTCAAGTTTCTTACTAATTTCCTCTGCGGTTGGTTCTCGCCCTAACTCTTGAACCAATTGTCTTTGAACACGTGTCATTTTATTAATGGTTTCAACCATATGGACAGGAATACGAATCGTCCTTGCTTGATCAGCTATGGCCCGTGTAATCGCTTGACGAATCCACCAGGTGGCATAAGTAGAGAATTTAAAACCCTTGGTATAATCAAACTTTTCAACCGCTTTAATTAAACCCATATTCCCCTCTTGGATGAGATCCAAGAAAAGCATACCGCGACCAACATAGTGTTTTGCAAGATTGACGACTAAGCGTAAATTCGCATTGATTAATTTATTTTTAGCTTCCATGTCACCGGCGATAATTGCCTTTGCAATCGCTACTTCTTCATCGGGTTTAAGTAAATCAACCTTGCCAATTTCCTTTAAATACATTTTAACTGAGTCATTGACTTTAACTTCCGAATTCGCAAAGACATCGACTTTATTAACATCAACTTCATCTTCAGAAACGTCTGGTTCATACTCTGTTTCAAAGGGTTCATCAGGAACGGCAACACCTTTTTTAATCTCTTCTTCGTCGACTTCTTCTTCCAAATCTTCATCCTCTATTTTGATTTCAATTTTCTTATTTTTGAAATAAACCAATAGATTTTCTGAATCTTCATCTGTTAAATCTAAATGTTCGATTGCGTCAAATAATTCATCTTGAATAATGAAACCTTCTGCTCCTGCTTTTTTCTCAAAACGCTTCTTAATCTGATCTAAAGTCTCAATGTCATCGTCTTCATCCGTCATCGCCTTTTTTGATAATCGGGAAAGTAATTTCTTTTCACCATCATTTAAAGAACCTTTTTTGCTCTTGATAGCTTTTTCAGGAAGTGTTTTTATCGCAGCAGGTGAGTTGGATTTTTTATCGATTTTTTCAACCTTGATTGGTTTGACTTTGACGGGTAAAGATTTGGAAACTGGTTTAACCTTCAATGTTTTTTTAACACCAATTTTCTTTTTTGCCATTGATTTGACTAATTTTTTCGCCACTTTTTTAGCAGGCTTTGCCGTCTTAATAGCGTTATTTTTTTTCGTTGTTTTCTTCGATTTCATTGTCATTTTCTCCTTGGGTTAATTCAGGGTTTGCCTGTTTATGTAGTTCTTTAATGATTCGCGCTTGTTCTGTTTCAGATTTACCAGCGATGCTGACATTAAGCTGGTGGGTTTTGACTAACTTATCGCGTTCCTCATTTAAGGTTTTTAAATAATCGAGTAATTGTTGTTTATCCGCTTTAGGAAGATTTTTTTCACTCATCAATTCGGCGATAGTATTGATAATTTTTTGCTGATCTTTGCTTCCACTCAGACTAATATGATTGATTAAGGATTGATGGTCGGGGGGATCACTTTGATAAATTTCCATGAAATAATTCGCAATTTGTCGATAAATATCATCATGAAAAAACTTAACATTGGCTTGATAAAGATTAATCGCGTCTTGACTTTGAAACATATTAAATAGAATTGCTTTTTCTGCTCTCTTTAAACGGTTTAGAACTTTGGCTTCGGGTCGATACTCCTCAAAATAATCTTGTGTTTGCGTTTGAATTGCCTTGAGTGAGGATTGTAGATCTTTGAGCGCGTAATTGGTGAGTTGTCCTAATCGTTTTAAGTAATCTATTTGCTCAAGCTCGGGGGAGATAGCAATCAAAGGTAACATCCGATTAATAAAGGCGACGCGTTGCTCTGTGGATGAAAGTGGCATTACTTTTTGGTAAAAATGAAAACTAAAATCCATCTTGGGAACAAGTTGATTTAAATAGGTTTGAAGACCTTTTTCTCCATCGGTTAGTAAAATTTCATCTGCATCACGCGTTTCCTTATCAGCAATCACAAAACGAAAGGAAATATTGGCTTTACTTAAAGGTTGAATCATCTTCATCATCGCCACTTGTCCGGCTTGATCTTGATCTAAACAAATGCGAATTTCCACACCAAGAGATTGTAGTAACTTCACGTGCTGATTCGTAACTGCCGTTCCCATCAAAGCAATCGCTTGTGGAATATTGGCCCGATGTAAAGCGATGACGTCCATAAAACCTTCCATCAGATAAACAAATCCGGTTCGTTTACTTGATAATTTAACTTGATGATAGTTATACAGAATTTGGCCCTTGGTAAAGATTGGTGAATCAGTAGAATTAACATATTTAGCTTGGCCATCAATATTTTCAATTAAGCGACCTGAGAAACCGACCACTCTTCCATCGCGATTATGTATGGGGAAAATGATTCTACCAGCTAATCGATCAACTTGTTGGTTACTACTTGCGGTAATACCTAGAGATTCAATAATATTTCTTAGATGCCCGCGTTTAATTAAATATTGGATTGTTGTCGATCCATCTTTTAAAGCATAACCAATCTTGAATGTTTCTAAGGTAGATTGATCAAGGCCTCTTTGAAGTAAATAATCTCTTGCTAATTTTCCTTCTTCACTTACCAAACCAAAATGATAATATTCCAACAGGTCTTCTAGGCATTTAAAAAATGGCTCAAGTTTTTCGTCTCGTTGGATGGCCTGATCATTAACCTTTAAGCGAGGGTCGGAATAGCCAACCCAATCAGCAACTTTTTTAACAGCTTGTGGGAATGAGATTTTTTCATAATTTTGTACGAAAGTAATAGCCGATCCACCTGTACCACAAACAAAGCATTTAAAAATTTGTTTATCAGGGCTAATGCTTAAGGAAGGATTCTTATCATCGTGGAATGGACAAAGTGCAACAAAATTACGGCCTTTTTTGGTAACGGGAATATACCTCGAAACGATATTGGCAATATCCGTTTTCTTTAATAAATCATCAATCAATTGACGATCAAAATTCATAAGTATATCCTCCTTTCCAAAATCATTAAAAATACTAAATATATACTAATTAACTACTAATAAAATAACTTTACATTAAAATATCGAATTAAATCATCGATTGGCATTCTCAGTTGTTTCATAGAATCCCGTTCACGAATGGTCACACTTTGATCGTTTTGAGTATCAAAGTCAATCGTCACACAATAAGGCGTACCGATCATGTCTTGTCTACGATAGCGTTTACCTATACTTCCAGACTCATCATAGGTCACCATAAAATGCTTCGATAAAATCGTCATCACTTCTTGAGATTTTTCATTGAGTTGTTTACTCAATGGAAGGATCGCAATTTTGTAGGGGGCAATAGCAGGGTGTAGTTTCAAAACAACACGTGTGTCTTTTTCCAATACTTCTTCTTGATACGCGTCACTTAATATCATGAGTGCAAGTCGATCTAAACCAAGCGATGGTTCAATCACATAAGGGATATATTTTTCATTCGTTTCAGGATCAAGGTATTGTAGGTCTTCTTTACTAAATTGCATATGCTGTTTTAGGTCGTAATCGGTTCGAGAGGCAATGCCCCAAACTTCACCCCAACCAAAAGGGAACTGATATTCAATATCAGAGGTGCCTTTTGAATAGAAAGCTAATTCTTCTGGACTATGCTCGCGAATTCTTAAATGCTTACTTTGAATACCTAGAGAGGTTAAATATTGCATACAAGCATCTTGCCAAAATTTATACCAAGAGGCTTCGGTACCAGGTTTACAGAAAAACTCGAGTTCCATTTGGGAAAATTCTCGTGTTCTGAAGGTAAAGTTCCCGGGTGTGATTTCGTTGCGAAATGCTTTGCCAACGCTTGCCACACCAAACGGTACTTTTTTACGGGTGGTTCGTTGAATTGATTTAAAATTAACAAAAACCCCTTGGGCTGTTTCAGGACGTAGATAAACAACCGTTTTAGCATCTTCGATAACACCGATGTGGGTTTTAAACATCATGTTGAATTGGCGAATATCTGTAAAATCATGACTGCCACATTTTGGGCAAGCAATTTTTTCTTCTTTTAAGACATTTCCTAGCGCTTGTGCAGGAATTTTAGATATGTCTAAATTTGGTCTAGCTGCAGCAATTAATTGGTCTGCTCTATGCCTTGTTTTACAATTTTTGCAGTCGACCAAAGGATCATTAAATGTGGCAACGTGTCCAGTAGCTTCCCAAACTCTTGGATTCATTAAAATAGCTGAATCGATACCAATATTCATTGGTGATTCTTGGACAAATTTCTTCCACCATGTTTTTTTAAGGTTATTGATAAGTTCGACGCCAAGTGGCCCATAATCCCAAGTATTGGACAACCCTCCATAGATTTCAGATCCTTGAAAGACAAATCCAGTACTCGTTAAATGGGTGACAAGTTGTTCAAATGTTAATGGATTCATGATAGTTCCTTTCACGCACGATTGATATTTTCTCAACTAATTATGTAAGTGTCAACCTATTATGAGTGTATTAATAAGATAATTTTTCAATCGTTTTAAATCCTTCAAATTTGACATCCAGATGAAAGTTAAAGTGTTCATGCACCAAAGGAAGCAGTGCCTTCATTAAGGAAGAATTTAATGCTTCTGTATATGGTTGATGTTTAATGATTCTCATTAGTTTTAACGCTTCCGCTGATAATAACGTCCCTGAAACTTTAGCAAAGCATGATTGGCATATAAATCCACCTAATTGAGAATTAATTCCCACGATTTTAAGCTTATTTTGACAGTTAACGCAATAATCTACAATAATAGGCAGACCTTGGTCTTCTAAATATTGAACTAAAAACTTAATGTAACTTGATAATGCGAGATCCATATGTTTACGTACTTCAACGAGTCGTTGGTAAAGTATAGAGGGATTTTCTATTTCTTCATCAATTAATAGTATTTGCAGAATGACTTGCATGACTAAAGAGGCGATTAAACCTTCACGATCAGGTAACGGTGCAAAAGCAATTAAATTGGCTTTCTCTAAATAAGCTTTTCCTTTGCTCTGATTCACTGTTATCTCCGACCACGCTCCTAAAGAAACCATAGCTTGAACTGGAGAAGTCATCTTTAATGCTCCTCTTGCATGAATCGTTAAATAGCCTTCAGGTGATAATCCTGTCAAAATTAAATCGGCATTCCGATAGGGTGTTTGTCTAAGAATAAAGACTGGTAGGGTTTTTAAAATAATCCATACTCCTTTAAGCGATTAGGTGAATCTCGCCAGTTTGGCTCAACTTTGATGAACAATTCTAAAGACAGCGTTAAACCCATATTTTTTTCTACTTGTTGCATTACTCGCTGACGAATCTTTTTTAACATGCTTCCATTTTTACCAATTAAAATCCCTTTTTGGGAGTCTTTTTCTACAATAATGGATGCGTATAAAGTGCGATGGTTTTTTTCCGTTTTTAGTTGATCGATTACAATCGCAACACTGTGGGGGATTTCTTCATAAGTTAAATGAAGCACTTGTTCACGTATGGCTTCCATTAATTGGAAACTTTCAGGAAAATTGGTCAATACATCTTTTGGAAAAAAAGCGGGTCCAGTTTTTAAATGCGGTTTAATTGCTTCGATTAAATCTTCAATAAATGTTTTTTTAACTGCAGAAATTTCAAACTGAATGGCTTTAGGCAAAACTGTTGCATAGGCTTTTTTTAGTGATTCAATCAGGGCAACATTGGTAAGGTCAATCTTGTTAAACACAACCATAACCTTTTCTAAATGATGCAATCGGCTAACTATAAATTGGTCACCTGGACCAAAAGCCTTACTGGCATCTACCAATAAAAGCACCATGTCAATATCTTGAAGGGAAGCATAGGCTTGAGCATTCATAATTTCGCCTAATCTTGCTTTAGGTTTATGTATTCCTGGGGTATCCACAAAGACAATTTGTAAATTTTTTTCGTGATAAACACCTTGAATAGCTAGTCGAGTGGTTTGAGGTTTATTCGAAACAATAGAAATTTTCTTTCCGATAATCGCATTTAATAAAGTCGATTTTCCTGCATTGGGTCTACCAATAATCGCGACAAATCCAGATTTCATTATTTAAGATCCTTACTGGAAAATGCATAAGGCAATAAGGATTCAGGGTTTGTTTCTTTAATTTCTTTTTTAAGATTTGAGAGGAGAATTGGGGTTTTGCCATCCATCAATTCATGCATCACTTGTCGGCATGCGCCACAAGGTGAGATGGGCCCTGAGGTAGGACCAATCACTGCCATACTTACCATATCATTCTTGCGAAATCCTTTTAAATGAGCATGATATAGTGCGGTTCTTTCTGCACACATGGATAAGCCATATGATGAATTTTCTATATTTGCGCCTTTAACGATGGTCCCATCTTTCATCAAGATAGCGGCTCCCACCTTGAATTTGGAATAAGGGACATGGCAGTCTTTTGTGGCATCAATGGCATGTTGAATGAGTTGTTCGGTTTTCATATTTTTTTCCTTTTTCCTAAGATTTTATCTTGTAGCTCAATCATTAAAGCTTCTTCAGTCTTGGTGTCATGATGATAACCCAATAAGTGAAGCAAACCATGGACAAATAAGAAAGAGAGTTCTCTTTCCTTTGTATGACCGTAGTTTTTCGCCTGAATAAATGCTTGCTGATAACTAATCACAATTTGTCCTAACAGTATTTTTTTTCCTCTTGAACTTGTAGCGTTGATTTCAAATGGAAAACTTAAAACGTCCGTTGGATAATCATGATTTAGATATTTAAAATTGAATGTGCGTATAACCTTATTCGTTGTAATCAAGACATCCACGGAAAAGTTTTTTGAATGTCCGGTCACTTTTAGGGTTTTATTTAATAAAAATGAATAGCGATGAATTAAGTGATATGAATTTAAATTTTTTGGAGCAATTAGGTCGATATTCACACTTTTATTTTATCATAATC
>JBEDEK010000047.1:0-2837 GCA_041175745.1 Bacillota bacterium
CTCTTGAACTGCTTTTAAATAAGGATAAGAAGGAAAAAAAATTAAATAATTGCCTATCTTATTTTCGATTAATTTTTCAAGGTAAAGTGCAACTTCAAGGTAGGTTTTATCTCTGGTTCTTAAGGTTGTTGAAACTTTGCTTGTGATGAGGACTTTAAAGTTTTTCTTCTCAAAGGGAGAAGGGAGAGAGATACGAGGATCTTCAGGCATGGCACCAAGCATAGGCAAAAAATAATCCATCGGGGTTAATGTTGCAGAAAATAACACAACGGCATGCAAACGATTGGTGATGGCCTGTAAATAACCCGAGGCATCAAGGCATTCGTAATGAAGAACCTTAACCCCATTTTCTTCAATGCCCCAGTCTCGATAATGATCCCCAGCTAATTCTCTGAGTCTAAAGAATCGAAGAATTTTAAAGTAACTATCCATGGCTTCATCACTTAGGGATTTACGCTTTGTCCGCATTTCTAATTGTGCTTCTGTAATAAACTTATCGAGTTGGTTGATAAAGGATGGTTCCACTTTGATTAACGAAGGAATTTTGACATTATCCATCAATTGATGCCACTGTTTCACCAATCTCTGAACGCGGGATTTAAAGACTTTTGAACTACCTCTTTTCGTTGCCGTTTCAAGTTGCTTAAAGTCTTGATCATTTAACATTGCAGAATACATGTCTCTACTTCTTTCAACTAAATTATGGGCTTCATCAATCAAGACAGCATAAGGATAACGAACATCTTCAAAGAAACGCCTAAGATAAGCATTCGGATCAAATAAATAGTTATAGTCTGCAATCACCACATCCACATATAAAGATAGATCGAGACTTAATTCAAAAGGTTCTATTTTATGCTTTTCCGCCAGAGCTTCAATTGTTGATGGGGTAAATGCTTGATACGTTGTTAGTCCCTCAAGTAATACATCTTTGATTTTGTCATAGTAACCACGAGCGTATAAACAATCATCTGGATTGATTTTTCCTTTAGGACAAAAACTTATCTTTTCTTTGGCAGTAATGACGACATAACGTATCGGAACCCCTTGAGAACGCAACCGCTCTAAGGCTTCAACCGCAGCCATTTTTCCAGAATTTTTTGCGGTAAAATAAAAAACTTTTTCATGATGTTTAAATAACCCTTTTATCATTGGAAATAAAGTTGACATTGTTTTGCCGATGCCTGTTGGTGCTTCAACAAAGAGACGCCCGCCTTTTTGACTTATGCCATAGACATATTTAGCAAGATCTCTCTGGCCTTTTCGGAAAGTTTTAAAGGGAAATTGTAATTGAGGAAGTGTCTTTTTTAAGGTACTTTGTTGCTCAACGATAGTTTGATAGAAACTTCCATACTCATCGATCACTGCTTGTAGATCACGTTGCGCTTCTTCTATCGTAAAGTCATAGACCTTTTCTAAACGATCATCTTCAACTTGATGCATGTAAATGAGTTTGATTTGGATTTTAGTTTTATGATGTAGCATCGCATACATATGTCCATAAAATAAAGCCTGCATCATATGCCAAGTCTCGTGTTGTTGATGAAAGGTTTTTAAGTCAGCAATCGTGGTTTTGATTTCTTCAATCACCACCGTATTATCACGCTCGTATAATCCGTCCGCTTTGCCATTAATGATGAAGATGATGTCTTTAAATGAATAGGTACCTTGTAATGACATCTCACGATGGTATCCTGGAATATTAACGCTTTGTTGATAACGTTGATGCATATCCGTTCCCGTTTGCATCGTCGAACGATTAAAAATGCGAGTATCTAAATCGCCTGTTCTTAAAACAAAATCTACAATGTCATGGACGGATAACAATAACTCCATGTTTACGTTAATAGTTGACCTTGCAATTGACGATGCCCATTCCCAAATACAGATCCGAGCATTTTTCCTTTGCCTTCTATTTGTACGTGTAATAAATTGAGGATACCGCCATTGACTTGTAAGTGTAGACCTTCGTGGTCAGCTTTGATCATCATCCCTATAGGATGCGTTTGACTTCGATTGTGTATCGACGCATGAAAAACCTTTAACTTTTTATCCCCATACATAAAATAGCCACCGGGAATATCTGCCAACCCTCTTATCCAGCCTAGAAGCGAATCGATAGGTAAAGAAAGATTGAAATGTTCATCTTCCTTTTTAATTAACGGAGCAAATGTAACTTCTTTTTCATTTTGATAGATCGGCGACAATTCACCTCGGCATAATCGTGGTAGGACTTGAAGGGCAAACTGAGAGGTAAATGTTGAAAAACGTTGTAAAAGTGAAGTGTAGTTATCATCCTCGAGGATGGGAAGTCGCTTCATCGCATATATCGGTCCGGCATCCATGGCCATTACCATTTTCATCAACGTCATACCAGTTTCTTTTTCTTGATTAATCAATGCGTACCGAATCGGAGAGGCTCCTCGATATTTGGGTAATAAACTACCATGAAAATTAAAGGCACCAAATCTTGGTTTATCCAAGACAACTTGAGGCACAATTTGACCATAAGCAAGCGTTAAAATGAAATCGACATCAAGTTGATTGAGAAATTGGTTTTGTTCTTTAATTTTTTCCGGTTGAAAAACTGGAATTTGATTTGCCTCGGCCCAAATTTTAGTCGGAGGTTTGGTTATGGTTTTATCACGACCCGTTAAGGTATCGGGCTGACAAACGAGTCCAACAATCTTATAACCTTCCTGATGAATGCTTTGAAAAACATCCCGAGCTAGTTCAGGTGTACCCATCAGTAAAAATTTAACTTCTTTTAAATCTTTCATTTTTCACTTATCAATAAAGCGCGAACCGGTAAGGCATCTACATTTGGAATGGATAAT
>JBEDEK010000048.1:0-3022 GCA_041175745.1 Bacillota bacterium
GCAACCAACGATAGCCATTATATCAATGAAGTCGATGCCAATGCACATGATATTTTATTGTGTGTATCAACACAGGCGAAAAACAATCTACTCCAGGCTTCGATGATTTTGTAAACGACGAACTTCAAATCAAAAACAGAAGGTTCAAGTTTCCGAACAATGAATTTTATTTCAAGACCCAATCTCAAATGATTGAGTTGTTTAGCGATATTCCAGAATCTATTGACAACACCAACGCGATTGTTGATAAAGTAGAAGTCTTGAATTTAAAGAAAGACATCCTCCTACCCGCTTTCCCGATTCCAAAAAGTTTTCAGATTCATAAGGAAGCCAACATGAATCAGTGGGAGTTCTTAAAACATATTACATGGGAAGGTGCACATAAAAGATACGATGCCATTACTTCAGAAATTCAGGAGAGAATTGATTTTGAATTGTTCACCATTCAAACCATGGGTTTTGCTGGATACTTTTTAATTGTGAGTGATTTCATTCAAGCAGGTCGTGAGATGGATGTGTTTGTGGGCCCAGGTCGTGGATCTGCAGCAGGCTCTGTGGTAGCCTACTGTATTGGCATCACCAATATTGACCCCATAAAATACCAATTACTATTTGAGCGTTTTTTAAATCCAGATCGTAAGAGCATGCCCGATATTGATACGGACTTTGATGATGAAGGCAGACAAAAAGTGATTGATTATGTAGTAGAAAAATATGGCAAGGAACAAGTCGCACAAATTATTACATATGGTACGATGGCGGCTAAAAGTAGTATCAAGGATGTGGCGCGTGTGATGGATCTTCCTTTATCCGAATCCAATTTATTAGCAAAGCTTGTTCCAGATAAACCTGGCACCGAACTCAATCGTTGTTTACATGCGCCTATCACAGTAAAAGATGGTGAAAAATCTTTAGCCGAAAAAGAAGGATATCAGTCAGATGATATTGACAACATTAAAAAGTTAAGAGAGATTTATGCGGGCAATGATTTAAGAGCCGCAGTCTTACATGAGGCAGAACGTTTAGAAGGATCCATTCGTAATACGGGTATTCACGCTGCAGGTATCATCATTGCACCGAGTGATTTAACCGAGATTATGCCTGTGGCAACTGCAAAAGATTCTACTTTATGGGTCACTCAAATAGAAGGATCTGTCATTGAAGAAGCAGGTGTAATAAAAATGGACTTCTTGGGTTTAAAGACCCTTTCTATTTTGAAAACTGCTTTGCAATTAATCAAACAAAATCATGACATCACCATCGACTTGGATAAAATTCCATTAGATGATGAAACTACTTTTCATTTATACCAAAGAGGAGAAACCAATGCCACTTTTCAATTTGAGAGTGTGGGCATGCAAAAATATTTACGTGAATTAAAGCCCGATAAATTTGCCGATCTAATTGCGATGAACGCCTTGTACCGTCCAGGCCCAATGGCGTACATTCCAAATTTCGTTGAGCGTAAACATGGTCGTGAAGCCATTCAATATGACTTACCAATTATGGAAGAAATATTGGCGGACACTTATGGGATTACGGTGTATCAAGAGCAGGTAATGTTACTCAGTCAAAAGATTGCTGGCTTTACCAAAGGCGACGCGGATGTACTTAGAAAAGCCATGGGTAAAAAACAAAAATCGGTGTTGGATAAAATGAAAGCGCAGTTTGTGGAAGGTGCTGTGAAAAATGGACATGCCGAAAAAGCATTGAATAAAATATGGACCGACTGGGAGGCATTTGCGCAATACGCTTTTAATAAATCGCATTCTACTTGTTACGCTTATGTGGCGTATCAAACAGCCTACCTTAAAGCACATTATCCCGGAGAATATATGTCTGCTGTATTAAATCATGCAGGTAGTATCGATAAAATCACCTTCTTTATGGAAGAGTGTAAACGAATGGGCATAAAAGTATTGGGGCCAGACATCAATGAATCTTTACAAGGTTTTTCTGTCAATAAAAAAGGAGAAATTCGTTTTGGATTAGGCGGATTAAAAGGCGTTGGTGAAGCAGCAATAGAAGCCATTATAACAGAACGTAATAAAGGGGGACATTTTGAAAGCATGATTGATTTTATCAAAAGAGTGTTGTCAAAAGCGGTGAATAAAAAATCATTGGAAAGTTTGGCCTACTCAGGCACTTTTGATTGTTTCCCTGAATACCACCGTGCACAATATTTTAATACGGGTGACGGGGATCGTACAAATGGCATGGAGAAATTAATTGCCTATGCACAAGCTATTCAATCTATGACAACAGGTAGCACCAATACCCTATTTGGTGACTTACCTTCGGCCATGCAGGTGCCTATTCCTAAATTAGCAGTCTGTGAGGAATGGACATTGACCGAAAAATTAGACCACGAAAAAGATATTACCGGGATGTTCATGAGTGGACATCCTTTGGACCATTTTAATTTTGAATTAAAATATTACGCCTTCACCCCTATCAATGAATTCAACGAGGTAAAAGACAACTTGAATGAATTTCCTAATAACCTAGGGAAAAACTTTAAGCTCGCTGGCTTAGTGACAGATGTACAACATCGAATCACCAAAACAGGGAAAAATTTTGGTTCATTTTCGATTGAAGATTTTACAGGTAAGACAGACTTTATTTTGTGGAGTGAGGATTATGTCAAGTTCCAGAATTATTTAGAAGTAGGACAAAAGGTTTGTATCAATGGGTCTTTTAGAAATAGATTCAATCAGCCGAATGCATTTGAATTTAAGTTGCAGACGATGTCACTTTTAGAAACTGTAAAACAACTTCAAACCCGAACAGTGGAATTGAGTTTGCATCCAGCCAACTTGAGAGCCGATATGATAGAATTTTTTGAAAAGAATATCAAAGAAAATCCAGGAAGGACTTCGCTTAAAATTACGTTTGTAGAACCAAGAGAGCAACTTGCAGCAAGTTTGTTGACCATTGACAAAGGCTTTTTGGTCAATGATGACTTTGTACAATTCTTAGACCTCAACCCAGAATTAAACGTTCAAGTGAAACTAGCCAATTA